>NZ_JZWY01000103.1:0-30669 GCF_000966955.1 Streptomyces sp. NRRL S-495 | reverse complement strand
CGGGGGCGGCGGTGCGCCGTAGCCCGCGGGCACCGGCTGGGGCTGGCCGTACGGCTGGGGCACCGGGGGACCGTAGGGCTGCGGCGCGGCGCCGTAGCCAGGAGGCGGTCCGTACGGACTGGGTGGTGTGCTCATCAGATTGTCCCCCGAGACAGAGTGCTGCTGCTGCGACAGATCTGACGTACCTTAGCGACTCGCGACGACGCCGCCGGGGCGCAGGGGCCGCCCGGGCGGACGCCCGTGGTCAGCGGGCCGGGTCGCCGGGGAGCGGGCCGGTGCGGCGGGCCGCGCGCAGGTAGAGCGCGGCCGAGGCCGCGTACACCAGGGAGACGCCGGCCACGACCGTGACCGAGCGGCCGGAGAGCGGCAGCACCAGTGCGGTCACCAGGGCGGCGGCCACGAAGGCGACGTTGAAGAGCACGTCGTAGATGGCGAAGATCCGGCCCCGGAACTCGTCCTCGACCGATTCCTGCACCACGGTGTCGGCGCAGATCTTGGTGCCCTGGGTGACCACGCCGAGCAGCAGCGCCGCGATCAGACAGGGCACCAGGTCGAAGCCGAGGCCGAGCGCGGGCACGAAGACCACCGGGGCGGCCAGGCAGAGCGTCATCCAGCCGGCCAGCCCGAGCCGGCGGCTGCACCAGGGGCTGATCACCGCCGCGATGAAGAACCCGGCGGCGGAGAGGCCGACGGCCTGCCCCAGGGTGGCCAGACCGGCCGCGCTGTCCGCCGGGTCGTTGAAGGTGTACCGGGCGAGCATCACCACGACGACGATCAGCACGCCGTAGCAGAACCGGGCGGCGGTCACGGCGGCCAGCGCGTGCGCCGCCGGGCGGCGGTCCCGCACCAGGTGGGTGACGGCGGCCCGCAGCTCGCGGGCGGCCTGGGCCAGGGCCTGGCCGATCGCGGGTCGGCCGGGGTGGTTCCCCGGGCCGAGCAGGTCCTTGTCCATCCGCAGCGCGGCCAGCGCGGCGGACAGGTAGAGCAGCGCGGCCAGGCTCACCAGGGCGGCGTCGGCCCGGGGGCCCGGCGGCATCACCTGGTGCAGCAGGAAGCCGAGGCCGCCGCCGCAGGCCGCCGCGACGGTGCCCAGGGTGGGGGAGAGCGCGTTGGCGGTCACCAGCTGCTCGGCCCGCACCACCCGGGGCAGCGCGGCGGACAGTCCGGCCAGGATGAACCGGTTGAGCGCGGTGACCAGCAGCGCGGAGGCGAAGAAGAGCCAGGTCGGCGCCTGGGCCAGGAGCAGCCCGCCGGTGAGCAGGCCGAGTCCGAAGCGGGCCAGATTGCCCAGGTAGAGCACCTGCCGGCGGCGCCAGCGGTCCAGCAGGACGCCGGCGAAGGGGCCGATCACGGAGAACGGCAGCAGCATCACGGCCAGCACCGAGGCGATGTCGGCGGGCGAGGACTGCTTCTCGGGGGAGAAGACCACATAGGCGGCGAGCGACACCTGGAACACGCCGTCGGAGAGCTGGGACAGCACCCGGGCGGTCAGCAGCCGGCGGAAGTCGCGGCCGCGGAGCAGGCCGAAGAGCGTGGCGCGGTGCGCGGCACGGTGGGTACTGCCGTTCTCGGTGATCGCCACCCGCTCAGGGTGCCATGGATCAGGGCGGTGTTTCACGTGAAACATTCGCCGGGAAAAGGTGAACGGGCCCGCGGTCGTGGACCGCGGGCCCGTTCGGTGCTCAAAGACTCAGCACGGGGTGGGGCGAGCTCAGCGCTCGACCTCGCCGCTGATGAACTTCTCGACGTTCTCGCGGGCCTCGTCGTCGAAGTACTGGACCGGCGGGGACTTCATGAAGTACGAGGAGGCCGAGAGGATCGGGCCGCCGATGCCGCGGTCGAGGGCGATCTTCGCGGCGCGCACGGCGTCGATGATGACACCGGCGGAGTTCGGGGAGTCCCAGACCTCGAGCTTGTACTCCAGGTTCAGCGGGACGTCGCCGAAGGCGCGGCCCTCGAGGCGGACGTACGCCCACTTGCGGTCGTCCAGCCAGGCCACGTAGTCCGAGGGACCGATGTGGACGTTGTTGGCGCCCAGCTCGCGGTCGCGGATCTGCGAGGTGACGGCCTGGGTCTTGGAGATCTTCTTGGACTCCAGGCGCTCGCGCTCGAGCATGTTCTTGAAGTCCATGTTGCCGCCGACGTTCAGCTGCATGGTGCGCTCGAGGACGACACCGCGGTCCTCGAACAGCTTCGCCATCACGCGGTGCGTGATGGTGGCGCCGACCTGGGACTTGATGTCGTCACCGACGATCGGCACACCGGCCTCGGTGAACTTGTCCGCCCACTCCTTGGTGCCGGCGATGAACACCGGGAGGGCGTTCACGAAGGCGACCTTGGCGTCGATGGCGCACTGGGCGTAGAACTTGGCGGCGGCCTCGGAGCCCACCGGCAGGTAGCAGACCAGGACGTCGACCTGGGCGTCCTTCAGGGCCTGGACGACGTCGACCGGGGTCTCGTCCGACTCCTCGATGGTCTCCCGGTAGTACTTGCCCAGGCCGTCCAAGGTGTGGCCGCGCTGGACCGTGATGCCGGTCGGGGGCACGTCGCAGATCTTGATGGTGTTGTTCTCGGACGCCGTGATGGCGTGCGCGAGGTCCTGGCCGACCTTCTTGGCGTCGACGTCGAAGGCGGCGACGAACTCCACGTCACTGACGTGGTAGTCACCGAACTGGACGTGCATCAGCCCGGGGACCTTGCCGGCCGGGTCGGCGTCCTTGTAGTACTCGACACCCTGCACCAGCGACGTGGCGCAGTTGCCCACGCCCACGATGGCTACGCGAACCGAACCCATTCCCGGTTGCTCCCTGTGATCTCATGAGCGCCGCCGAAGGTCGGCGGTGCTCGTCCTGCTTATTCGATGACTGCTGACGGGCGCATGACGCGCCCACTCCTGCCGCGCGGCACAGGGCTGACGCGGTCTCAGCGCTCCTGGGCGGAACGCCCCGGGCGGTCGTGCGGTGGCCCGGGCGGGTCCACGGACCCGTCCTCCTGGCCTCGGCCGTCCGAAGTCTGGGGTACTGCGGAGCCGGTCCCGCCGGCGGGCGCCCCGGTCCGGCCGGAGCGGTTGGCCCGCTCGGTCTCGATCAGCTCGTTCAGCCAGCGGACCTCGCGCTCCACCGACTCCAGTCCGTGCCGCTGCAGTTCGACCGTGTAGTCGTCGAACCGCTCGCGGGCCCGGGCCAGCGAGTTGCGCATCCGCTCCAGGCGCTCCTCCAGCCGGCTGCGGCGGCCCTCCAGGACGCGCATCCGCACGGCCCGGTCGGTCTGACCGAAGAAGGCGAAGTGCACACCGAAGTGCTCGTCCTCCCAGGCGTCCGGGCCGGCGTCGGCGAGCAGCTCCTCGAAACGCTGCTTGCCCTCGGCGGACAGCCGGTAGACGATCTTGGACCGCTTGCCGTTGAGCGCGGTGGCCGGCACGTACTCGACGTCCGGGTTGTCCTCGACCAGGAAACCCTGGGCCACCAGGCTCTTCAGACAGGGATAGAGCGTCCCGTACGAGAAGGCGCGGAACGAGCCGAGCAGGACATTGAGCCTCTTGCGCAGCTCGTAACCGTGCATCGGGGCGTCGTGGAGCAGTCCGAGGACGGCGAACTCCAGCACTCCTGAGCGTCTGCCCACTGCCTTCGTCCTCCCCTCTCCGGTCGGTCCGCGACCCGCCTCAAGCGGCGGTATGCCGTTCCGATGTATCGGCTCGATATATCGAGAACAGTAAGCCTGGGTCCGCGAACGGGCAAGGGGGACGCGCGTGAATGTGATCACAAGACGACGCGCGGGTGTGCTTGGCAACGGGCGTGTAATGATCTGTTGCCGTTTTGAGGCTATTGGAGATTGATGCCCGATTAGTTCGGATTCGGAGCTGCGTACGCTGTCGCGTGTGCACGAGGACCACCTCCGGGGTTAGGGCGGTTACGGGCATCGGACGTGGACCCTGCCTTCAGGCTCGACCGGCCTGGCGAGGAGTAGCTGGAAGATGAGCGAACGACGGCGCAGGTCGCCCGGCGGCGACGGTGGCCCGCCGGGCGGCGGCAACGGACGGTCGGAAGGAGCCGGGCGCGACGAGCTGGGCTCCGAGGGTCTGGGCCGACGGCGCCCGCCGGGCACGCGGGACACCGCCCAGCAGCCCCGGATGACCCGTGCCGAAATGCGGAAGGCCGCCCAGAAGGGCGGCCGTCGCGGTGCCGAGACGGCCGCCGCCGGCGCGGCCGCGGATCGGGGCGGCGCCCCCGGCAAGAAGCGGTTCATCGACTACCCGCGCTTCGGCAAGCAGGGCGTCCGCCGCTGGCTGCCCTCCTGGCGGCAGTGGCTGAGCGCCGTGCTGCTCGTCGCCGCGGTCTGCGTGGGGGCGGTCTTCTACGTCTACCAGAGCACCAAGATCCCGCCGCTGAACGCCCTGGTGAACGACCAGAACAACATCTACTACTGGGCCGACGGCACCGAGATGGTCCGCAAGGGCGAGACCAACCGGCAGATCGTCGAGCTGGCCGACATCTCGCCCAACCTCCAGAACGCGGTCATCGCGGCGGAGAACGAGACCTTCCGCACGGACAGCGGCATCGACCCCAAGGGCATGCTGCGCGCGGTCGTCAACATGGCCAAGGGCGGCCAGACCCAGGGCGCCTCGACCATCACCCAGCAGTACGTCAAGAACGCCTACCTGACCCAGGAGCAGACTCTCAGCCGCAAGGTGAAGGAGTTCTTCATCACCCTGAAGGTCAATCAGGAGTACGAGAAGCCCGACATCCTCAAGGGCTACCTCAACACCAGCTGGTTCGGCCGCGGCGCCACCGGCGCCCAGGCCGCCGCCCAGGCGTACTACGGCGTCAACGCCAAGGACCTCGACCTGTGCCAGAGCGCCATGCTGGCCGGCCTGCTCAAGGGCGCGTCGTACTACGACCCGACCATCAAGGCCAACCAGGCCCGCGCCGAGGAGCGCTGGAAGTGGATCCTCGACCGGATGGTGGAGACCAAGAACACCACCGCCGAGGAGCGGGCGAAGTGCACCGCCTTCCCCACCCCGATCAAGCAGGTCCCCTCGGCCAATATGAACGGTCAGATCAGCTACATGGTCGAGACCGCCAACAAGTACGTCATGGTCAAGGACCCGACGATCGACCAGCGGGCGATCGACAAGGGCGGCTTCAAGATCTACACGACCTTCCAGAAGGACAAGGTCGAGGCCCTGAAGAAGGCCGTGGACGACGTCAAGGCGGAGACCCTCAACGTCCAGAAGCGCCCGAACAACGACAACTTCGTCCAGTTCGGCGCCTCCAGCATCGTCCCCGGTGACGGCGCGATCGTCGCCATCTACGGCGGCGAGGGAGTCGAGAACGGGAACTTCGGCAACAACGCCGACGCCCAGGGCGTCCAGGTGGGCTCGACCTTCAAGCCCTTCGTGCTGGCCACCGCCATGCAGACCGGCGTGCTGACCGCGACCGACGACAAGGGCAAGCCCAAGCGGATCAACGCCGACAGCCGCTACCTGTCCGACGACCTCTCGGAGATCCGCAAGCCGGACGGCTCGCTGCTGCTCGGCGACGACGGCAAGCCCTACCGGCAGAGGAACGAGGAGAAGGGCAAGCGCGGCTACGTCTCGCTGCGGATGGCCATGCAGTACTCCTACAACGTGCCCTTCGTGCAGCTGAACCAGGACGTCGGCGGCCAGGCCGTGATGCAGACCGCCGAGGCGCTGGGCATCCGCAAGGAGAGCATCGAGAAGGAGTCGAAGACGGCGACCTTCCCGCTCGGCGTCTCCACCATCAGCCCGATCCGGATGGCGGACGCCTACGCGACCTTCGCCGCCAGCGGCAAGCAGGCCGAGCCCTACTCGGTCACCAAGGTCCTGGTGGACGGCAAGGAGCGGGCCGGTTTCGGCAAGCACGAGACCAAGCAGGCGGTGGAGGCGGTGGTCGCCGACAACATCACCGACGTGCTGGTGAACGTGGCGCAGAACGGTACCGGTAAGAAGACCAACACCCTGGGCCGCCCGGTGGCCGGCAAGACCGGTACCACCGACGAGAACAAGTCGGCCTGGTGGGTCGGCTACACCCCGCAGCTGGCCACCAGCGTGGCGATGTGGCGCGAGGACCCGAACGCGCACGAGCGGCTCTCGCTGAACGGCACCGGCGGCAAGGACTCGGTGCACGGTGGTGACGTCCCCGCGGACGTCTTCACCCGGTACATGAAGGCCGCGCTGGCCAACGAGAAGAAGCTGAACTTCCCGACCCCGCAGCCGGTCGGCTCGCAGGTCGACTCCTCCGGCGCGCCGAGCACGGCGAGCGCCGTGCCGACCCCGACCACGACCGAGACCGTGACGACTCCCCCGGTCGACCCGAACGCCGGGCAGCCGACCCAGCCGCCGGTCACCCAGGGGCCGGCCTGCGTTCCGGGTGTCGACTGCCCGGGCACGGTGCCCACCCAGCCCGGTCCGACCAAGACCAACCCGAACCCGGGCGGCGGGACGACCGGTGGTGGCGCCAACGGCGGCGGCACGACCGGTGGTGGTGGCACCAACGGCGGCACGACCGGCGGTGGTACGGCCGGCGGTGGCGGAGCGGCCAACGGCGGCGGCGCCAACGGCGGCGGTGGCACCACCCCCTCGCCGAGCTGCCTGCTCGGCCCGATCGGCTGCAGCACGCCGACCCAGCCGACCACGCCGACCCCGGACCCGGGCGGCGGGGCGGGCGGCGCGACCGGCGGCCCGACCAGCAAGCCGCCGAAGCCGTCCACCTCGCCCTCGCCGGGCGCCGGCAACGGCAACGGCAACGCCGTGGCGCCGTAGCACGCGGTGACCGAAACGGCGGTGGGGGCTCTTCGGAGCTCCCCACCGCCGTTTCGCCGTATTCGGAGCGATTCGTGCCGGTACCCGGGCCCCGGGCCGCCGCCCCGGGGCCGCTCCGGCCGTCGTGGCCCCGGGAAAAGGGGCAGGGTCCTCCTCGTACGGGCGGGCGGGGTGCGGCAGGATGTCCGCCATGACGTCCAGCACTCGTGAGGAAGAGGACCGGGTCGCGCCGGCGGCCGGTCCACAGGCCAACACCGTGGTGGTGCCGGCGGACGAGGACCCGGTCGCGGCCGCAGGCAGCGAGGTGATCGGCGGCCCGCCCGGGCGGCGCGCCCTGCTCGGCGTCTCCTGGTGGATCCCGGCCCGCTTCCTGGCGCTGGTGGTGATCGTGGTCTCGGTGCTGGGCATGGCGCAGAAGCTGCCCTGCTACAACGCCGCCTGGTTCCAGCCCGGCTCGCCGCAGTACGTGCACGCCTGTTACAGCGACATCCCGCACCTGTTCTCCGGGCGCGGCTTCGCGGCCGGACTGCACCCCTACGTGGACCGGATCCCGGGCACCTCCGGGGATCTGCAGTTCCTCGAGTACCCGGTGCTGACCGGCCTGTTCATGCAGGTCTCGGCCTGGCTGACGCCCGGCGGCGGCGCCCTCCAGGACCAGGAGCGCTGGTTCTGGACCATCAACGCGGGCCTGCTGATGGCCTGCGCGGTGGTCGCCGTGGTCGCGCTCTCCCGCACCCACCGGCGCCGCCCCTGGGACGCGCTGATGTTCGCCCTGGCGCCGGTGCTGCTGCTCAACGCCACCGTCAACTGGGACCTGCTGGCGGTCGCGCTGGCCGCCGTCGCACTCGCCTGGTGGTCCGGCTCGCGGCCGCTCTGGGCCGGTGTGTTCATCGGGCTCGCCACCGCGGCCAAGCTCTACCCGCTGCTGCTGCTCGGCCCACTGGTGGTGCTCTGCTGGCGGGCCGGGCGCGGACGCGACCTGCGGGCCCTGCTCGGCGGCGCGGTCGGCGCCTGGCTGCTGGTCAACCTGCCGATCATGATGGCGAACTGGCAGGGCTGGTCGACCTTCTACGTCTTCAGCAAGCACCGCACCGAGGACTACGGCTCGCTGTGGCTGATCCTGATGCAGAACCGCGGCGTCGGACTGGCGAACCTCGACACCTTCATCGCCGTCCTGATGCTGCTGAGCTGCGCGGGGATAGCGTGGCTCGGGCTCGCGGCGCCCCGCCGGCCGAGGGTGGTCCAGCTGGCCTTCCTGGTGGTGGCCGCGTTCGTGCTCCTCAACAAGGTGTACTCGCCGCAGTACGTGCTCTGGCTGCTGCCGCTGGCGGTACTGGCCCGGCCGCGCTGGCGGGACATCCTGATCTGGCAGGCCTGCGAGGTGCTCTACACCCTGGGCATCTGGTCCCACCTGGGCTTCGTCACCGGCGCCAAGCAGCACGGGGTCGGCGAGTCCTGGTACCACTTCGCGATCGTGCTGCACCTGCTCGGCACGCTCTACCTGGTGGGCCTGGTGGTCCGGGACATCCTGCTGCCGGACCGCGACCCGGTCCGCTGGGACGGCAGTGACGACCCGTCCGGCGGGGTGCTCGACGGGGCCCCGGACGTGTTCGTGCTCGGCAGCGCCCGCCGGCTGCGCGAGGAGGAGAGCTACGCCGGGTACGCGCCGGCCGGCCCCGAGGCGTGGCTGGAGGAGCCGCCCGCCGCGGAACCGGCCGAGAAGGTCTGACCGGACCGGCCCCCGCGGGGGCCGGTCCTCAGCGGTCGACCACGCGGTCGAAGTGCGTGGTGGTGTGCCGGACCTGGAGGCCCAGCTCGTCGCCGATCACCGGCGGCTCGCTCTCGCCGTCCAGGAGGAGCAGCGACACCTGCATGTGCGGCGGCTCGGCGAACCAGAGCTGCTTGCCCGCCCAGTGGTACGGCGACTTGGTCTTGTTGACGGTGGCCAGGCCGGCCCGGGCGATGCCCTTGGCCCGCGAGGACATGCCCTGGACGTACTTGGGTGCCTCCAGGCCGATGCCGTGCGCGGTGCCGCCGGCGACCACCAGCAGGTGGCCGTCGGCCGGCGCCGGGTGCTGGCGGTAGCCGTAGCGGTCGCCCTTCTTGACCGGGGTCACGTCCAGCACCGTGGCCCTGACCTCCAGCGCGCCGTGGTCGCCCAGCCAGAGCCGGGTGCCGATCCGGGCCCGGAAGACGGTGCCGGGGAAGCGCTGGGTCAGCTGCTCCATGCCCGCCGCGCCGAGGTGGCTGACGAAGACGGTGTGCACCGGGAGGCCGGCGGCCCGGGCGGTCTCCACCCAGTACGCGACCTCGTCGACGGGGCTGGAGCCGTCCGGCCGGTCCATCGGCAGGTGCAGCGCCAGGCCCTCGAAGGCGACGCCGTCCAGCTCGGCGGCGACCGCCGTGAGGTCGGCCGCCGAGACGCCGTGCCGGCGCATGGTGGTCATGCACTCCACCACGACCCGGGCGCCGTGCAGCGCCCGCAGGCCGTCCACGCTCGCCACCGTCCGGATCACCCGGGCGTGCGGCAGCGGGAGCGCCTCCTCGCCCACCCGGTAGGGGGTGAGCACCAGCAGCTCGCCGCCGTACCAGTCGGCCGCGTCGGCGGCCTCGTAGGCGGTGCCGACGGCCAGCACGCCGGTGCCGAGGAGGGTCGCCTCCTCGGCCAGGCGGTGGTTGCCCAGTCCGTAGCCGTTGCCCTTCGCCACCGGCACCAGGCCGGGGAACTCGGCCAGGACGGAGCGCTGGTGGGTACGCCAGCGTTCGGTGTCGAGATAGAGCGACAGCGTCATCGGGTCATCTCCCAGGGGGTGTTGGGCACGGCGGCTCGGGGGCTCGGCGGGGTGCTGCTCAGCGGCGCGACATGTAGAGGTCGAGGGCCTTGTGCAGCAGCTTGTTGAGCGGGAAGTCCCACTCGCCGAGGTACTCGGCGGCCTGGCCGCCGGTGCCGACCTTGAACTGGATCAGGCCGAACAGGTGGTCGTTCTCGTCCAGGGTGTCGGAGATGCCGCGGAGGTCGTACACGCCGCCGCCCAGCGCGTAGGAGTCGCGCATCATCCGCCACTGGATCGCGTTGGACGGCTTGACCTCGCGCTTGTGGTTGGCCGAGGCGCCGTAGGAGTACCAGACGTGCTCGCCGACGACCAGCATCGTGGTCGCCGCCAGCGGCTCGCCCTCGTGGTAGGCGATGTACAGGCGCATCCGGTTCGGGTCCTCGGCGGTGAGGGCGTTCCACATGCGCTGGAAGTACGACAGCGGGCGCGGGGTGAACTTGTCGCGCTCGGCGGTCACCAGGTAGAGCTGGTGGAAGATCGGCAGCTCGTCGTAGCCGCCCTGGACCACCTCGACGCCGCTCTTCTCGGCCTTCTTGATGTTGCGGCGCCAGAGCTGGTTGAAGCCCTTCTGGATGTCGTCCAGCGAGCGGTTGGCCAGCGGCACCTGGAAGACGTAGCGCGGCTGGACGTCGCCGAAGCCGGCGCCGCCGTCCTCGCCCTGGAGCCAGCCGGCCTTGCGCAGCCGGTCGGCGACCTCGAAGGCGCGCGGCTCGTACCAGTCGGCCTCGATGTCGCGCAGGCGCTTCGCCTCCTTGCCGGCGATGGCCTCCTTGATGGTCGGGGCGTTCCAGCGGCGGATGACCACCGGCGGGCCCATCTTCACCGAGAAGGCGCCCTGGGACTTCAGGTGGGCGAGCATCGGCTGGAGCCAGCGGTCGAGGTCCCGGTCGAACCAGTCGATCACCGGGCCCTCGGGCAGGTAGGCGAGGTAGCGCTTGACCTTGGGCAGCTGGCGGTAGAGCACCAGGCCGGCGCCGACGAGCTGGTTGTTCTGGTCGAACCAGCCGATCGACTCGGTGCGCCACTCGGCCTTCACATCGCCCCAGGACGGCACCTGCATGTGGCTGGCCGAGGCGCGGCTCCTGATGAAGGCGAGGTGCTCCTCGCGGGTGATCGTCCTCAGGCGCAGGCTCATGCTCGGTGCTCCTCGTCGGTCGGGCTGCGGTGGGCCCCGTGTTCTCGGGCTGACCCTATCGTCCGGGGTTCTGTCGGCCGTGGGTCCCGTCGGCTGCGGGTCTCGTCCGCGGTGGATCTCGTCGGCTGCGGGTCGTCTGCTGCGGTCGTCTGCTGCGGGCACGGCGGCGCCCCCGCGGCGTACCGGTCCGTTGAAGACAGATACGCCGCGGGGGCGCCGGGGGTTCCTTGCGGGGTGGGCGCTAGCCCCACAACCCGCCGCGGGCGATGCCGAGGTAGAAGCCGATCGCCGAGGCGCCGAGCGTGACCATCAGGACGAAACGCTCGGCCGTGGTCACGGAGATGTACATCCCCAGCAGGCCGGTGATGATCCCGAACAGGCCGGTCCACGAGGTCAGCAGATGCAGATTGTGGAAGAACGAGGTGATGAAGGCGATCGCGCCCAGGACGGCGGTGAGGCCGACCAGGGTGTTCTCGCGCGGGTGCGGGTGGCCGTCGGTGTTCAGGGTGAGGGCGGGCATGCGGTGGACGGTCTGGGCCATGTGTCCCACCTCCTGGCGTGGAGACGAACGAGCAGGAAACCCGTTCCGTCCAGATTGCGGCGGTTGGGTCGGTCTCACAACCCCTATGCGTTTTGTTCGTCCGTCCGGGTGCGGGTAGGGTGGGTCGTCTGCACTGGTGTAGTTGTGCCCTCCGCTGCCCTCTTTCGGGTGAACGGGGACGGGCTGTCCGACCCGGCCGCTACGGTGGCCGAAGTCGGCACTGCACCGGTGTCGACGCTGCACAACCCTCCTGCCACGGAGAGACCGTGGCCGTTGAGTCCAAAGGAGGTGGGTTACTCATGCGTCACTACGAGGTGATGGTCATCCTCGACCCCTCGGTCGAGGAGCGCGCCGTTTCCCCCCTGATCGAGAGCTTCCTGGCTGTCGTCCGCAACGCGGGCGGCAAGGTCGAGAAGGTCGACACCTGGGGTCGCCGCCGTCTGGCCTACGAGATCAACAAGCAGTCCGAGGGCATCTACTCGGTCATCGACCTCCAGGCCACGCCTGAGGTCGTCAAGGAGCTCGACCGCCAGATGGGCCTGAGCGAGTCGGTTCTGCGGACCAAGGTCCTGCGCCCGGACACCCACTGAGCCACCTCTGAGGCCTTCGGGTCTCGGGTAGCTCGCGTCCGCTGTTTCACGTGAAACAGCGGTGAACGGACATCTTCCCGAGAGGTCATCACCACATGGCAGGCGAGACCGTCATCACCCTCGTCGGCAATCTCGTCGACGACCCCGAGCTGCGCTTCACCCCGTCGGGTGCGGCGGTCGCGAAGTTCCGCATCGCGTCCACCCCCCGCACCTTCGACCGTCAGACGAACGAGTGGAAGGACGGCGAGAGCCTCTTCCTCACGTGCAACGTCTGGCGGCAGCCGGCGGAGAACGTGGCCGAGTCGCTGCAGCGCGGCATGCGCGTCATCGTGCAGGGCCGACTGCGCCAGCGGTCTTACGAGACCAAGGAAGGCGAGAAGCGGACGGTCTTCGAGGTCGAGGTCGACGAGGTCGGTCCGAGCCTGCGCTCGGCGACCGCGAAGGTCACCCGGGCCAACCGGTCCGGTGGCCCCGGCGGCGCCCCCGGTGGCGGCGGCTTCGGCGGCAGCCCTCAGGGCGGCGGCCAGGGCGGCGGCAACTGGGGCGGCGGTGGCGGCCAGCAGGGTGGCGGCTGGGGTGGAAACTCCGGTGGCCAGTCCGGCCCCTCCGACGACCCGTGGGCGTCCAGCGCTCCCTCTGGTGGAAACCAGGGTGGCGGCAGCTGGGGTGCCCCGTCCGGTGGCGGCTTCTCGGAAGAGCCCCCGTTCTAAGAGCTGACAGATTTCGTGCGGCCAGGGGCCCGGCGTCGTGAGACGCCGGCCCGGTCGTGAACCCAATGGAGCACACAATGGCGAAGCCGCCTGCTCGCAAGCCGAAGAAGAAGGTTTGCGTCTTCTGCAAGGACAAGGTCAACTACGTTGACTACAAGGACACGAACCTGCTGCGGAAGTTCATCTCCGACCGTGGCAAGATCCGTGCCCGCCGGGTCACCGGCAACTGCACCCAGCACCAGCGTGACGTCGCCACGGCCGTGAAGAACAGCCGTGAGATGGCGCTGCTGCCCTACACCAGCACCGCGCGCTAAGAGAGGGTGACCGAATAATGAAGATCATCCTCACTCACGAGGTGCCGGGTCTCGGCTCCGCCGGCGAGGTCGTCGAGGTCAAGGACGGCTACGCCCGCAACTACCTGGTCCCGCGTGGCTACGCCATCCGCTGGACCAAGGGTGGTCAGAAGGACGTCGACGCCATCCGTCGCGCCCGCAAGATCCACCAGATCCAGACCCTCGAGGCCGCCAACGAGGTCAAGGGCAAGCTCGAGGGCGTCCAGGTCAAGCTGGCCGTTCGCTCGGGCGACGCCGGCCGTCTGTTCGGCTCGGTGACCCAGGCCGACGTCGTCGAGGCCATCAAGGCCGCCGGCGGCCCGGCGGTCGACAAGCGCGCCGTCGCGATCGCCTCGCCGATCAAGACCGTGGGTACCCACAAGGTCTCGGTCAAGCTGCACTCGGACGTCCAGGCCAACCTGGACATCGCCGTCGTCGCCGCCTGATCAGCGACAACGCCGTAGCAGTGGCCGCAGGGCCGGTCTCCCCCTCGGGGGAGGCCGGCCCTCGGTCGTTCCGGGGGCCGGCCCGGTGCGGCGCCGGGGCTCCCGGCCCCGCAGGGCGCCGGGGGCTCAGCTCCGGACGGCGCCGGTGACCAGCCACTTGCCGCCCCGGGCCCGCCGGGCCAGGAAGCCGGCGCGGACCAGCATGAAGAGGTTGAGCGCCCACCAGAGCCCGGCCAGCCCGGTGCCGCTGACCGGCACCGCGAGCGCGGCCGGGGCGAACACGAGCAGCGTGGCGAGCATCGCCCAGGCCAGGAACGTGCCGTCCCCCGCGCCCATCAGCACCCCGTCCAGGACGTAGACCAGCCCGGAGACCGGCTGGCAGAGCGCGAGCAGCAGCAGCACGGTGTTCAGCTCCTGCTGCACCGCCGGGTCGGGGGTGAACAGGGGAACGTACAGCGGCCGGGCGACCACGACCAGCACGCCCAGCACCGCTCCGGCGCCGATGCCCCACTCGATCATCCGCCGGGTGGCCGCCCGGGTGCCGGGGACGTCCGAGGCCCCCAGGTAGCGGCCGATGATGGCCTGCCCGGCGATCGCGATGGAGTCCAGCGCGAAGGCGATGAACAGCAGCACCGTCATCGCGATCTGGTGTGCGGCGATCTGCCTGTCACCGAGCCCGGCGGCCACCGCGGTGGCGATCATCAGGATCGCGCGCAGGCTCAGGGTGCGGACCATCAGCGGCCCGCCGGCCCTGGCGCTCGCGCGTATCCCGGCGGCGTCCGGCCGCAGCGAGGCCCGCTCCCGGCGGGCCCCGCGCACCACCACGAACACATAGACGGCGGCCATGCCGGTCTGGGCGATCACCGTGCCCCAGGCCGAGCCGGCCACCCCGAGCCCGGCGCCGTAGACCAGGCCGGCGTTCAGCCCGAGGTTGGCGGCGAACCCGGCGATGGCCACGTACAGCGGGGTCCGGGTGTCCTGGAGGCCGCGCAGCACACCGGTGGCGGCCATCACCATGAGGACGGCCGGGATGCCGAGCGCGCTGATCCGCAGATAGGTCACCGCGTACGGGGCGGCGGTCGCCGAGGCGCCGAGGGCGTCGGCCACCCGGGGGGCGAGCAGCAGGGTCAGCGCGACCACGGCGGCGGAGAGCACCAGGGCCAGCCAGATGCCGTCGATGCCCTGCTGGATCGCGGCCCGGCGGTCCCCGGCGCCGATCCGGCGGGCCACCGCGGCGGTGGTGGCGTAGGCGAGGAAGACGAACACCCCGGTCGCGGTGGTGAGGGCGGCCGAGGCGACGCCGACACCGGCCAGCTGGGCCGTGCCGAGGTGGCCCACGATGGCGGAGTCGGCCATCAGGAAGAGCGGCTCGGCGACCAGGGCGCCGAAGGCGGGGACGGCGAGGGCGAGGATCTCCCGGTCATGGCGGCGGCGGTCGGCGGTGAGGGTCATGGGGTCCAGGCTACTCATCCACAGGTAAGTGGTGCCAGGGGATTTCGGAGCTTACTCGTACGCCTGGGCGACTGCGCCGTCCGGGTCTGTGTCCACCGCCACCCGACTGTGTGTGAAGAATTTCTCATGCACAGGCCCTGGAGGAGGGAATCGCAGGTCAGTGAGTTGACGGTGGATCGATGGTCTGGTTATCCACAGGGCTTTCCACAGGGGCGTCCACAGGTTTGCGGTACTTCTCCACAGCCATCGGGCTTTCGTCCACACCCCCTGTGGATAACCGCCTTGGCCGAAAGGCTCCCGGCGCCTTAGCGTGGGGCCTCCGGCCGACACTCCCACCCGCCCCGGCGTCCGATTTGTCGGTGCGGTGGCGTAGAAATGCGGTGGCGGGGAGTCGGGTTCCGCTCCCTCCCGGCCGCCACCGGCAAGGCCCGCTCCAACTCGCACCACTCGCTGATCGGGGAACACGCGTGACCGGCCCCCAGTACGACGACCACGACGCCCCGCCCCCGCCGGAGGACGACTGGCAGGGTGCCGACGACCCCTTCCCGGTCGGTGCCTTCGCCGAGGCCCCCTTCCCGGACGGTCCCGGCGACCGGCTGCCGGTCTCGCGCGCCCGCGGCAACGGCCAGGGCCAGGGTCAGGGCGGCGGCTTCCAGAAGGGCGGCAAGGGCGGCTCCGGCGGTTCGGGCGGCTTCCAGCGGGACGGCAAGCGGCGCCAGGGCGGCGAGGACGAGCGCTCCGGCGAGGGCGGTCTGGAGGGCTTCGAGCGGGTCCCCCCGCAGGACCTCGCGGCCGAGCAGTCCGTCCTCGGCGGCATGCTGCTGTCCAAGGACGCCATCGCCGACGTGGTCGAGGTGCTCAAGCCCGCCGACTACTACCGCCCCGCGCACGAGCTGGTGCACGGCGCGATCCTCGACCTGTACGCGCGCGGCGAGCCGGCCGACCCGATCACCGTCGCCGGTGAGCTGACCAAGCGCGGCGAGCTCCAGCGGGTCGGCGGCCCCGGCTACCTGCACACCCTGGTCAACTCCGTCCCGACCGCCGCCAACGCCGAGTACTACGCGCAGATCGTGCACGAGCGCGCGGTGCTGCGCCGGCTGGTCGAGGCGGGCACCCGGATCGCGGGCATGGGCTACGCCGCCGAGGGCGACGTCGACGAGATCGTCAACGCGGCCCAGGCGGAGATCTACGCCGTCACCGAGCAGCGCACCAACGAGGACTACGCCCCGCTCGCCGACATCATGGAGGGCGCCCTCGACGAGATCGAGTCGATCGGCTCCCGCAACGGCCAGATGTCCGGTGTCCCGACCGGCTTCGCCGACTTCGACGCGCTCACCAACGGGCTCCACCCCGGCCAGATGATCGTCATCGCGGCCCGTCCCGCGATGGGCAAGTCCACCCTGGCGCTGGACTTCGCCCGGGCCTGCTCGATCCACCACAAGCTGCCGAGCGTGATCTTCTCGCTCGAAATGGGCCGCAACGAGATCGCCATGCGTCTGCTCTCCGCGGAGGCGCGGGTGGCGCTGCACCACATGCGCTCCGGCTCGATGACGGACGACGACTGGACCAGGGTCGCCCGCCGGATGCCGGACGTCAGCGAGGCACCGCTGTTCATCGACGACTCGCCGAACCTGTCGATGATGGAGATCCGCGCCAAGTGCCGCCGGCTCAAGCAGCGCAACGACATCAAACTGGTCGTCATCGACTACCTCCAGCTGATGCAGTCCGGCGGCTCCCGCCGGGCCGAGAACCGTCAGCAGGAGGTCTCCGACATGTCGCGAAACCTGAAGCTGCTGGCCAAGGAGCTGGAGGTGCCGGTGATCGCGCTGTCCCAGCTGAACCGTGGTCCCGAACAGCGCACCGACAAGCGGCCGATGGTCTCCGACTTGCGTGAGTCCGGCTCGATCGAGCAGGACGCGGACATGGTCATCCTGCTGCACCGCGAGGACGCCTACGAGAAGGAGTCCCCCCGCGCGGGCGAGGCCGACCTCATCGTCGCCAAGCACCGTAACGGCCCGACCGCCACCATCACCGTGGCCTTCCAGGGCCACTACTCGCGCTTCGTCGACATGACCCGGGACTGACCTCCCGACGCACGCCCACTGATGACTGCGAGTGACCGCGGGACCGCTCCACGAGCGGTCCCGCGGCCGGTCCGGACCGTTCTGTCCGGTACGCCCCCGCCCAGGGATCGGGACTGTCGGAAAACCGTTGCTCCGTACGCGGTCCTTCAGTAGCCTGCGCGAGCACCTGTTCGGTGCTTCGTTCGACAACACCCTTGGGGGGTACGGTGCTCAGTCACCGTCACATCATCGTCGCCGCCGCCGTGGTGACGAGCCTGGTCGTCGGTCCCGGCCTCGCCGTCGCGGCCGGAACCGGTACCGCGGGGGCCCCGGCCCACCCGGCCGCGGGCGCCGTGCCGGCCAAGCCGGCCAAGTCGCTCGGCGACATCGCCTCCTCCGCCTTCGGCACTGTGCGTAGCCCCGCCGAAGCCTCGGTGCGGCAGCAGAGCAAGGCCGCCAAGGCCCAGGGGGCCGCCGCCGCGATGGCCAACAACAGCCTGGCCGTGGGCGTGTCAGTCTTCGGCATCAGCGCCTACAGCGTCCAGGCGGTCACCTGGATCAACAGCGACATCGCGCCGGTCGACCTGGTGGTCGACTGGGGCGACGGCACCTCGGACCGCTTCAACGGGGTCGGCACCGGTGAGGGCGCCTGGGACCACGCCTACGCCAGCCTCGGTCAGTACACGGTCACGGTCACGGTCTCGGACGGCAACGGCGAGGCCTCGAGCAACAGCGTCACGATCGCCACCGCCGGCTCGGAGTTCACTCCCTACGGTCCGACCCGGCTGCTCGACACCCGTGACGGCACCGGCGCCCCGGCGGGCCGGGTCCAGCCCGGGGGCGAGGCCCGGGTGAAGATCGCCGGCAACGGCGGGATCCCGGAGGGGGTGACCGCGGTGGCGCTCAACCTCACCGTGGTCGACCCGGCCGGCGGCGCGGGCCACATCATCGCCTACCCCGGTGGCGAGGGCCGTCCGGAGACCTCGAACGTCAACTACACCGCGGGCCAGACCGTCCCGAACCTGGCGATCGTCCCGGTCGGCGCCGACGGCTACGTCAACCTGTTCAACCGCGGTGGCGCCTCCGTCGACCTGCTCGCCGACATCGCGGGCTACTTCAGCCAGTCGGAGGCCGCCGGCTACACCGCGGTCGGCCCGACCCGGCTGGTCGACACCCGTGAGGGACTGGGCGCGAACCGTGGCCAGGTGCCCGGATGGACCTCCTTCCCGGTCCAGACGGCGGGCCGGGCGGGCATTCCCGCCGGGGTCGGCGCGGTGGCGCTGAACGTCACGGTGACCGACCCGCAGAGCGACGGCCACCTGACCGTCTACCCCGGCGACCGCCAGGCGCCGAGCGTCTCCAACCTCAACTTCCGCCGCGGGCAGACCATCGCCAACTCGGTGATCGTGCCGGTGGACGCGTCCGGCCGGATCCAGGTGCTCAACGGCGCCCAGGGTGCCTCGGACGTGATCGTGGACGTCGTCGGCTACTACGGGGCCGGCGGGAGTGCCTACGTCCCGACCTCCCCGCAGCGCCTCGCGGACACCCGGAACGTGGAGGGCGGTTCGATCTCCAGCCAGGGCTACCTCTACATGGGTCTGGGCGTGGACGCCCCGGAGTTCACCGGTTTCGTGCTCAACAGCACGGTGACCAACACCCGGACCGACGGCCACCTGACGGTGTTCCCGGACCCGAACAGCATCGACCGGTACCGGGACGGCACGTATGTCTGGCCCACCAAGCCGAACGCCTCCACGCTGAACTGGAAGGCCGGCGAGACGGTGCCGAACCTGGTCCAGGCGGACCCCGGCCCGAACGGGATCATCGACTTCTGGAACGCCAGCGGCGGCGACACCGATCTGGTCGTCGACCTGTTCGGCTTCTACCTGGACCGCTGATCCCCGGCGGGCGACCGCACCCCGGGAGCGGCCTCGCGAGGCCGCTCCCGGGGTGCTTCCGCGCGTATTCCCCCCGCCGGACCGGGCCGGGTGGGCCCGGGCAGGACGGGTTCGGCCGATGGGCTACTGTCCTCGCCGTGACTCCGCTCCTGCTGTCACCCCCCACTCCGTAGGAATGCCCCCACATGTCCCGAATATCGCGCCTCCGATCCGCCGTGTTCGGCTCCCGGCCGCTGTCGGAAGCGCTGGGCCGGGAAAACGGGTTCGGTCTGCTGCGGCTCCTGCTCGCCCTCTCGGTGATCTTCGCCCACGCCATGCCGCTGGGCGTGCGCAGGGGAAGCATCGGGGCGCACTGGTCGCGCGGCCAGGTGGAGCTGGGAGGTCTGGCGGTGGCCGGCTTCTTCGTGCTCTCCGGTTTCCTGATCACGGGCAGCGGCACGCGGCTCAGCCCGGCACGTTTCCTGTGGAACAGGGCCATCCGGATCCTGCCGGGCCTGTGGGCCTGCCTGCTGGTCACGGCTTTCGTCGTCGCGCCGATCGTGGCCTATCGCGAACACCTGTTGGACGGCTTCTGGACGCACCCCCAGGGCCCCTGGCAGTACATCGTGGCGAACTGGTCGATAGGTACCGGTCAGCCGGGCATCTCCGGACTGCTGATGCACAACGCCGACCGGGGATTCAACGGTTCGGTCTGGTCGCTCGCCTACGAGGTCGTCTGCTACCTGGCGGTCGTGTCCTTCGCCGCCCTGGGCATCCTCCACCGGGCGCGCTGGGCCGTGCTCGCACTGGTCGTCGCGCTGTACTGCTACATGATCCACCAGGCGATCGACGTTCCCGGTCTGCGGGCGCCCATCTACATCCAGACCGGACTGCCGGAGTGGCGACTCCCCTTCCTCGGTCCGATCGGCATGGAGAAGCTCGTGCCGCTGGGCCTGCTGTTCGGTCTCGGCGCGGTCGCCGAGCTGTACAAGAAGAAGCTGCGGATGAACGGGATCGCGGCGCTGCTGTCGTTCGCCCTCCTGGTGGGGAGCGCCCGGTACGGCGGGTTCTACCTGATCGGACTGCCGGCCCTCGCCTACCTGCTGATCTGGCTCGCCTGCTGCATGCCCCGCCCGCTGACGAAGGTCGGCACCAAGGCCGACCTCTCCTACGGCGTCTACATCTACGCGTTCCCGATCCAGCAGTGCCTGGCCCTCTGGCACGTGCAGAAGCACGGGTACGCCGTCTACACCGGCGCCTCCGTCGTCCTGGCCCTCGTCGCCGCGGCCCTGTCCTGGTACCTGGTGGAGAAGCCCGCGCTGAAGCTCAAGAACATCGGCCTGCCCCGGAAGGGCACCGGTGGAACGGCCGGGCCGCCGCAGCCCGCCCGGGAGCCCGCTGCCGCCTTGTCGGTCTGACCCGCCGGAGCCGCTCCGGCCGGGGTCCGGAGCAGCGTGCGGCCGCCCGGACTCCGGGCGGTTGACCCGGTGCTCCGGGAACGATGATTTTTAAGCGGATGGGCTACTGTCCTTGCCGTGAATCTCATACGACTGCAGCTCCCCGGCCGATTCCGGAGAGCCGACCGCGGTGCGGCGGCCTCCGCCGGTGCCCGCCTCGGTTGGCTGGACGCCCTGCGCGGCATCGCGGCCCTGGTCGTGGCCCTGCACCACTTCGGCATCCTGGAGCTGCTGCCGTTCGGCGGGGCGGTCTGGGACCACTTCGACCTGGGACTGTACGGCGTGATGCTGTTCTTCCTGGTCAGCGGTTACATCATCCCCGCCTCGCTGGAACGCCGGGGCGACGTCCGGGCGTTCTGGGTGGGCCGGCTGTTCCGGATCTACCCGGCGCTGATCGCCGCGTTCACGGTGTCGATCCTGATGCTGCCCGAGGGCGACGGATCGGTGGCGCTCTTCCGCACCGGCCACAACCTCATCTCGCTGGCCGCCAACGCGACGATGCTCCAGGACATGCTGAACGTCATCAACGGCATGGGCGTGACCTGGACCCTCACCTACGAGATGGTCTTCTACTTCCTGGTCACCGGGTTGTTCACGCTCGGCTGGCACCGGCGCAGCGGCACCATCGCGGTGACCTTCGCCGCGATCGGCCTGGTGTTCGGCGGATCGCTCGCCAGCGCCACGCTCGCCCAGTCCCTGGACGCGACCCGGCACCTGGTGCTGGCGGCCGTGCTGATCGTGGTGATGGGTTTCCTCTGCATGCTCAGCGGAAACCCGGCGCTGGCCCGGATCGGCGGCCTGCTGGTGGCCGGCCTCGCGCTGGTGCTGCTGTTCCTCAACAGCCGCGCCCCCGTCTTCGAGACCCTGCTGATCTTCGCCACGATGTTCGCCGGCACCGTGCTGTACCGCGCCGAGCACGGCCAGATCGAACGCTCCCAGGCCTGGCTGTGCTGCGGGTTCGTGGTGGTCTCCGGAGTCGCGATCGGCTGGATGTACAACCGCAACGGTGTCGAGCTGAACACCTGGAACTCGGGCTGGGTCGCCTGGTCGCTGTCCTTCACCGGCGCCTGGGCCACCTTCCTGGCGGCGATGCTGCTGCGCAAGAAGCGGTTCCCGAAGCCGTTGACCTGGCTCGGCTCGGTCAGCTTCTCGCTGTACCTGCTGCACGTGCCGCTGCTGCACACCATCAAGCCGCACCTGGCGAACCCGATGCCGGAGACCGCCGGCGCCAAGACGCTCTGGACGGTCGAGTACCTGGCGATCTCGCTGGTCGCCGCCTACCTGCTGTACCGGTTGGTGGAGCTGCCGTTCCAGAAGCTGGGGCGCAAGGCGCTGAAGGCGCTGGAGCGGAAGTTCCCCTCGGCACCCGCGGACGGACCTTCGGGCGGCTCGACGGACGGACCGGCCCGCCCGACCGCCGTTCCGGCACCGGCCGAGCCGGCGGGCGTCCGGGTGCCCGTGGAAGCGGGTGCCTCGGCGGGCTGAGGCCCATCCCGGCCGCCGCTCCCGCTTCCCGTCCCCCGGTACTCGCCGGGGGACGGACCGGACGGGGCGGACGGACGGCTCAGAGTGTGACGGTGGCCCGGAAGACGGTGGCGCCGGTGCCGGTCAGCCGGATCGCGGCGCCGGTGGCCGGGAGGAAGGCGGACTCGCCGCGGGCCAGCTCCAGCGCGTCGCCGTCGGCCGAGGTCAGCCGGGCCGTGCCCGCCGTGCAGAGCAGGATCTGCGGCGCGTCGCCGAGCAGCGTCCGCTCCTGGCCGTCGAGGGCGAACCGGGAGAGCCGGAACTCGTCGATCGGCACGGGGTACAGCTCCTCGCCCGGCGTCGCGTCCACCGTGACCGGCAGCAGCGGCTCCGGCGTGGTGGCGGCGAACTCGACCACCTTGAGCAGCTCGGGCACGTCGATGTGCTTGGGGGTGAGACCGGCCCGCAGCACATTGTCCGAGTTGGCCTGGAGCTCGACGCAGACGCCGTGCAGATACGCGTGCGGGACGCCGGCGCCCAGGTAGAGCGCCTCGCCGGCGCGCAGCAGGACGTGGTTGAGCAGCAGGCCGGCGATCAGTCCCCGGTCGCCGGGGAAGTCACGGGCGATCCGGACGTACGGCGCGTACGGCCCGGCCGGGTCCTCGGCGGCCGCCTTGCCGACCGCCTCGGCGGTGTCCCGGACCACGGCCTCGGCGGCCGGGCCGTCCAGGCCGAGGGCGGCGGCCAGGGCGCCGCTGAGCGCCTCGGACTCGTTGCCGGCCCGGAGCGGGGCGATCACCGGCTCCAGCGCGGGGACGTCGAGACCGGCCAGCAGCGCGGCCGCGTCGGCGGGTCGGCGGAAGCCGCACAGCCCGTCGAAGTCGCCCAGGGCGCAGATGAGTTCGGGCTTGTGGTTGGCGTCCCGGTAGTTCCGGTGCGGGGCGTCCAGCGGGATCCCCAGCGCGTTCTCGGCGGCGAACCCGGCCCGGGCCTGGTCGAGCGAGGGGTGGGCCTGGATGGAGATCGGGATGCCCGGGGTGAGGACCTTGAGCAGGAACGGCAGGGTGGGCCCGAACCGGGCCACCGAGGCGGCCCCCAACTCGCCCTCGGGATCCGCCGCGATCAGCTCGTCCAACCGGCGCGGCCCCTCGCCCCGGTCGGCCCGGGAGGGGTCGCCGGGGTGGGCGCCCATCCAGAGCTCGGCCTGCGGTTCGCCGGTCGGCTCCTGCCCGAGCAGCTCGGGGAGCGCGGTGACGGATCCCCAGGCGTACGGGCGGACGGTGTTGACGAGCTTGTCCATGGGCGCGGTCCTGCTCCTTTGCTGCGGTGGGCTGGCGGGCCTCGCCGCCGGGCGGCGCCCCGCGGGCGGTGCTGACGGTGGGCATCCGGGCAAAGGCCGGGCATCGACCCTAGCCGACCGGTGCCTCCGCAGGGGAAACGCCGGAGGCCGGTGGGGAGTGCCTCGGGCGGCGGGTCGGTTCGAGAACGCGGTAGTAGGATGCCAGGACCCAGTGTTTTCCACAGTGTCCCCCAGTCGGCGGGTGCCGGCCGGGACTGTGTGTCCTGATGAGTGCGGGCAACGGTGACTGGCACTTCCCGCCACCGGCCGAGAGGTTAGTACGTGACCGTCAACCAGCAGAGTTTTGCTGATCTCGGCCGGGTGCTGGTGATCATCCCCACCTACAACGAGGTGGAGAACGTCGAGCGCATCGTCGGCCGGGTCCGCGCCGCCGTCCCCGAGGTGCACATCCTCGTCGCCGACGACAACAGTCCGGACGGCACCGGTGAGCTCGCCGACAAGCTGGCGGCCGAGGACTCCCACGTGCGCGTCCTGCACCGCAAGGGCAAGGAGGGCCTGGGCGCCGCCTACCTGGCCGGCTTCCGCTGGGGCATCGACGAGGGCTACGACGTGCTCGTCGAGATGGACGCCGACGGGTCCCACCGGCCCGAGGAGCTGGAGCGGCTGCTGACCGCGCTGCGCGGCGCCGACCTGGTGCTCGGCTCGCGCTGGGTGCCCGGCGGCCGGGTGGTGAACTGGCCGAAGTCCCGGCTGCTGCTCTCGCGGGCCGGCTCGACCTACTCGCGACTGATGCTCGGCGTGCCGATCCGGGACGTCACCGGCGGCTACCGGGCGTTCCGCAAGGAGACCCTGCTGGGCCTGGGCATGGACGAGGTCGCTTCGGCCGGCTACTGCTTCCAGGTCGACCTGGCCTGGCGCACCGTGAAGGCTGGCTTCAAGGTGGCCGAGGTGCCGATCACCTTCGTCGAGCGGGAGCTGGGCGCGTCCAAGATGAGCCGGAACATCGTGGTCGAGGCGCTCTGGCGGGTGACCTCCTGGGGCGTCGCCGACCGCTTCGCCCGGCTGACCGGCGGGAAGCGCTGACGCCGCCGGGCCACCCGGACATGTGAGCGGGAAGGCGTGCCCCGTCGGGCGCGCCTTCCGCGTTTTCGGCGTGCCCTGCTCCCATGCTGTAGGGCGCGAGGCCCGGCCGTGCAGGGGCCGCCGTACTCGCCACCACCACACACCACACCACCACCGCCGAGCCGGACCGAGACCGGGGCAGCCGAACCAGAGGGAGCAACCAGTGACGCCGTCCCCGTCCGACCAGAACACCGCCGAGGCGCCGGTCCGGCCGCTGGAGGTCGCCGTCTTCACCGGCCCGGAGTCGGCCTTCTTCGCCACCTCCACGCTGATCCTCGGCGAGCACACGGCGATCCTGGTCGACGCCCAGCTCACCCGCAGCGCCGGCCGCGAGCTCGCCGAGTGGGTCGCGGGCAAGGGCCGCCGGCTGCTCGCCATCGTGGTCACCCACCACCACCCCGACCACTACTTCGGCGCCGAGGAGGTGCTGCGGCTCTTCCCGGACGCCCGGCTGCTGGCCGCGCCGCCGGTCGTGGACGGCATCCTGCGCACCGCCGCCGCGAAGGTCGCCCAGTGGAAGCCGGTGTTCGGGGACGACATCCCGGACCACCCGCTGGTCCCGGCCCCGCTGCTCCCCCAGCCGCTGATGATCGACCGGCAGGTGATCCCGGTGCTGCTGCTCGGCCAGGGCGACTGCGACGGCTCCACCGTGGTGCACGTGCCCAGCATCCGCACCGTGATCGCCGGCGACTTCGTCTACAACGGCACCCACGTCTGGACCGCGGACACCACACCGGAACGCCGCACCGAGTGGATCCGCAACCTCGGCCGGATCGCCGAGCTCGGCGTGGAGCGGGTGATCGCCGGACACCGCGCGCCCGAGCAGGGTGACGACGCGGCCCGGGTGCTCGCCTTCACCGGGGAGTACCTCCAGGACTTCGACCGGCTGCTGGCCGGGCACCCGGACGACGCGGAGGCGCTGGTCGCGGCCGTGAACGAGCGGTACGGGGAGCTGACCCTGCCGGCCGTGCTGGAGCTGAGCGCCGCCGCCAACACCGCCGCCGACGCCGCTACCGACATCGCCGCCGGCGCCTCGGCCGACACCTCGGACGCCGCTCCGGACGCCGACGTGGACGCCGTTCCGGACGCCGAGGTGGACGCCGGAGAGGCGGGCGACGAGGACAGCTCGGAGGACCCGGGCGACGAGGCCGGGGCGGGCGACGGGGAAGCCGACGGGGAAGCGCCCGGCCGGACCGCCGGCTGAGACAGCGGCGGATACTGGCGGCATGACGCCGTACGACGTGATCGTCCCGGCCGGGGGAGCCGCCCGCCGGCTCGGCGGCGCGGACAAGCCGGCCCTGACCGTCGGCGAGACCACCCTGCTGGACCGGGTGCTCGCCGCCTGCGCGGGCGCCGGGACCACCGTGGTGGTCGGCCCGGCCCGCCCCACCACCCGCCCCGGGGTCCGCCTGACCCGCGAGCACCCGCCCGGTGGCGGACCGGTGGCGGCCGTCGCGGCCGGCCTCGCCGAGGTCACCGCCGAACTGGTGCTGCTGCTCGCCGCCGACCTGCCGTTCCTCGACGAGCGGACCGTCCACCGGCTGGTCACCGCCCTCGACGAGGCCGGGCCCGACACCGAGGTGGCCGTCCTGGTCGACGCCGCCGGCCGCGACCAGCCGCTCGCCGCCGCCTACCGCACCGCCGCCCTGCGCACCGCGCTGGCCGCCGCCGGCGACCCCGCCGGCCTCCCGCTGCGCCGCCTGACCGGCTCCCTGCGCACCCTGCGGCTGGCCGACACCGATGACGTCACCTACGACTGCGACACCTGGGAGGACCTCGCCCGGGCCCGGGAGCGCGACGGCCGGTAGGAGCCCTCACGGAGCCCTCACCCCGGTCCGCGGCCCGCCGCTCACCCCGCCCCGCACCCCGGTGTGCGGGAAACGACGCGCGGCGCTCACCGGGCAAACATCCCGGGGAAACCGCCGATCAGGCAGCATGTCCGCATGGAGCGCACGCTGGATGACTGGATCGCCGAGGCCCGTACCGAGCTGGGCATCGACCTGGACGTCGATGTCCGGGGTCTGCTCGACCTGGCCCGGGTGGTCGCCCACGGGGTGGACCGGCCCGCCGCCCCGCTGACCACCTTTCTGATCGGGTACGCCGCCGCGTCGCGCGGCGGCGGTCCCGAGGCGGTCGCCGAGGCGTCCCGGCGGGCCGCCGCGCTCGCCGAGCGCTGGGCCGCCGAGGCCGCGGACCAGGGGAAGCCGTGAGCGCGGTGGAGGACCTCGCCGTGCTCGACCAGCCGCCGGCCCCGACCGGCCCGACGGGCTGGGCGGCGGCCCGGGAGACCGCCCGCCGGGCCGGCCGGCCCGCGTCCGCGCCGCCGTGCGTCCCGCTGGCCGAGGCGCTCGGCCGTACCCTCGCCGAGCCGCTGACCGCGCTCACCGACCTGCCCGCCTTCGACACCTCGGCGATGGACGGCTGGGCGGTGGCCGGCCCCGGCCCCTGGCGGGTGTCCGGCCGACTGCTGGCCGGGCGCCCCGCGGACGGCCCGCTGGCCGACGGCGCCGCCGTCGAGATCGCCACCGGTGCCCAGGTGCCCAGCTGCCCCCGGGCGGCACCGCCGTGCTCCGCCGCGAACACGGGGCACCGGACGGCTCGCTGCTGCGCGAGCGCGTCCCCGGCGCGCTGACCACCGGCCAGGACGTCCGGCCGCGCGGCCAGGAGTGCCGGCGCGGCGAGGAACTGCTCCCGGCCGGGACCAGGATCGGTCCGGCCGTGCTCGGCCTGGCCGCGGCCGGCGGCCACGACCGGCTGGCCGTGCACCGCCGCCCGGTGGTGGACCTGCTGGTGCTCGGCGACGAACTGCTCGGCTCCGGCCTGCCCCGGCCCGGTCTGGTCCGGGACGCACTCGGTCCGCTGCTGCCGCCGTGGCTGCGGGCGGCCGGCGCGGAGACCGGCGAACCGCGTGCCGTCCGCGACGACTTCGGACTGCTCAGGGACGCGCTGCGGCACTCCACCGCCGATGTGGTGGTCACCACCGGAGGAACGGCGGCCGGTCCGGTGGACTTCCTGCACCGGGCGCTCGCCGAGGTTGGCGCCCGGCTGCTGGTGGACGGGGTCGCCGTCCGCCCCGGTCATCCGATGCTGCTGGCCGAACTCCCCGGCGGGCGCCACCTGGTGGGCCTGCCGGGCAATCCGCTGGCGGCGGTCGCGGGGGCGGTCACGCTCGCGCTGCCGCTGCTGCACGCGCTGGCCGGGCGCGGCTCCGGCGAGCCGGTCCGGGCCGTGGCCGTCGCCGCCCTGCCCGGTCATCCGGTGGACACCCGACTGCTGCCGGTCCGGCGGACCGCCCATGGGGTGGTCCAACTCCCCTACGACGGACCGGCGATGCTGCGCGGGATCGCGCTGGCGGAGGCGCTCGCCGTGGTGCCGCCGGGCGGTGCGGCGGCCGGCGCCGTGGTCGAACTGCTGGAGGCACCGTGAGCGCCGGCGGAGGGCGGGGGTTCGGCCGTTTCTCGGTCCGGGGCTCGGCCGAGGCGGAGCCCTGGGCGGACGCCGGGATCGTGCTGCCCGCCCGGCGCAGCGCCCCGGCGCTCCGGCAGGTCGGCTTCCGGCTGCTGCTGGCCCTGGGCGTACTGGTGGCCACCACGCTGATCGTCTGGCTGGACCACGAGGGCTACAACGACAACGCCGGGGGCGGGGTGAGCCTGCTGGACTCGGCCTATTACGCCACGGTGACGCTCTCCACCACGGGCTACGGTGACATCACCCCGTACAGCGACACCGCCCGGCTCACCAATATCTTCGTGATCACTCCGCTGCGGGTGCTGTTCCTGATCATCCTGGTCGGCACCACCCTGGAGGTGCTCACCGAACGCACCCGCCAGCAGTGGCGGTTGAACCGCTGGAGGTCCACCGTGCGCGAGCACACCGTTGTGATCGGCTACGGCACCAAGGGTCGCAGCGCGGTCGACACCCTGCTCCTGCAGGGAGTGCGCAAGGAGGAGATCGTGGTGGTCGACCCGCAGCGCAAGGCGGTCGACCAGGCCGCCCAGCACGGTCTGGTGGGCGTGCTCGGCGACGCCACCAGGACCGACACCCTGCTGCGGGCCGGACTCCCCACCGCCGCCCGGGTGGTGGTGGCACCGGAGCGGGACGACACCGCCGCCCTGATCACCCTGACCGCCCGCCAGCTCACCCGCACGGCGACCGTCGTGGCTGCGGTGCGCGAGGACGAGAACGCCCCGCTGCTGCGGCAGAGCGGCGCCGACGTGGTGGTGACCAGCTCCAGTGCGGCGGGCCGACTGCTCGGCATGTCGATGCTCAGCCCGCACACCGGCGCGGTGATGGAGGACCTGCTCACCTACGGCGACGGCCTGGACGTGGTCGAGCGTCCGGTCACCCGGGCCGAGGCCGGGCACAGCCCGCGCGAGTGCGAGGACCTGGTGGTCGCGGTGGTCCGCGGCCGACGGGTGATCAACTACACCGAGCCGGAGGCGCAGACCCTCCAGCTCACGGACCGGGTGATCGTCATCAAGTCGGCTACTCCGGCGTAGGGTTGTCCGTCATGAGTGATCAACCAGGGCTTCCCTTCGGCGCCTTCGAGTTCCATGCCACCGCGCTGGAGGTGGCCGACCGGCTGGCGGCCCCGGTGGCCGAGGCGCTGGCGGCCTGGCCGGACCGGGAGGCCGCCGGCTCGGTGCTCTACGTCGAGACCGACCCGGAGAAGGCCGACACCGCCGTCTTCTGCGAGACCTACGACGTGCCGCTGGAGGCCTCGGCGAACTGCGTGGTGGTCGCCGCCCGGCGCGGCGGGGAGACCACCATGGCCGCCTGCCTGGCGCTGGCGACCACCCGGGTCGACGTCAACCGGGCCGTCCGCAAGCACCTGGACGCCCGCAAGGCCTCGTTCGCCCCGATGGACGCCGCGGTCGGGGCGACCGGCATGGAGTACGGCGGGATCACCCCGGTCGGGCTGCCGGCGGGCTGGCCGCTGCTGGTCGACGCGGCGGTCGCGGCGGCCCCGTTCGTCCTGGTGGGCAGCGGGCGGCGGCCGCGCTGCCCGGAGCGGTGGTGCTCCCGGACCTGGCCGGCTGACAGGCGGGTTGGACGGCCCCCGGCCGCCGGGTCGCAGTAGCGTCGGGCCCATGCATGCGATGACGATTCCTGAACCCGGCGGGCCCGAGGCGCTGCGCTGGGCGGAGGTGCCGGACCCGGTGCCCGGGGAGGGCGAGGTCCTGGTCGAGGTGGCGGCCACCGCCGTCAACCGCGCCGACCTGCTCCAGCGGCAGGGCTTCTACGACCCGCCGCCGGGCAGTTCGCGCTATCCGGGCCTGGAGTGCGCGGGCCGGATCGCCGCGCTGGGGCCCGGGGTGGCCGGCTGGGCGGTCGGCGACGAGGTGTGCGCGCTGCTGGTCGGCGGCGGCTACGCGGAGCGGGTCGCGGTTCCGGTCGGCCAACTGCTGCCCGTGCCCAAGGGGCTGACCCCGGAGCAGGCCGCCGCGCTGCCGGAGGTCGTCTGCACGGTGTGGTCCAACGTCTTCCTCACCGCGCGGCTGCGGCCCGGCGAGACGGTGCTGGTGCACGGCGGTGCGAGCGGCATCGGGACGATGGCGATCCAGCTGGCCAAGGCCGTCGGCGCCCGGGTCGCCGTGACGGCGGGCGGCCCCGAGAAGCTGGCCCGCTGCGCCGAACTCGGCGCCGATGTGCTGATCGACTACCGCGAGCAGGACTTCGTCGAGGTGCTCGGGGAGGCCACCGGCGGCGCCGGGGCGGACGTGATCCTGGACATCATGGGCGCCAAGTACCTGTCGCGGAACGTGGACGCGCTGGCGGTCAACGGGCGGCTGGTGATCATCGGGCTGCAGGGCGGGGTGAAGGGCGAGCTGAACCTCAACACCCTGCTGCGCAAGCGCGCCGCGGTGATCGCGACCAATCTGCGCGGGCGGCCGCTGGCCGAGAAGGCGGCGATCGTGGCGGCGGTGCGCGAGCACGTCTGGCCGCTGGTCGAGTCGGGCGTGGTGCGGCCGGTGGTCGACCGGGTGCTGCCGCTGGCGGAGGCGGCCGAGGCGCACCGGGTGCTGGAGGCCGGGACGCAGGTCGGCAAGGTGGTGCTGCGGGCCTGAGCCCGCGGGGCCGGCGGGCCCGCTGTCCCGGTGGCCGCAGGCGCGCCGGCAGCCGGGCCCGCCGTACGACATGCCCGGAATGTCGGACTGTGTGAGTCTGGACGGGAGCTGTCCCGCCGCCGACCCCGCCCCGCGCGGTCGGCCGTCGCGGAAGGAACTCGACCGTGCCCGCACCTTCGTCCGCGTTCCTCGGGCCGCTGCCCGCGGCCCTGCCGCCGCACCCTTCCCACCCTTCCCGCCGCCGCACCGGTCGGCGGCTGCTGGCGGTGGCGGTGCTCGGGCTCGCCGTGCCGCTGGTGCTCGGGCCGGCCGCGATCGCTCTGCCGAGCGCGCCGGCCGGTGCCGTCGGTGCCGTCCCCGTTCCGGTCGCCGCCCCCGAACCGTCCGAGCGGCCCGGGGCCCCGGCGGCGTCCGGGTCGGCGGCGCCTTCGGACGGGCTCTCCCCGGTCGCATCTCCGGAGCCGGAGCAGGAGCCGGAACCGGAGCCGGAGCAGGAG
>NZ_JZWY01000102.1:0-371 GCF_000966955.1 Streptomyces sp. NRRL S-495 | reverse complement strand
AGCAGCCGGCGGCCGTCGCGGAGACCCCCGCCGGGCCGACCGCGTCCGAGCCGTCCCTCGCCGAGCAGTCCTCCCCCGGGCCGACCGGGTCCGCGTCGGTCTCCCCCACGCCGTCCGCTCCGGCCGCCACGGCGGTGGCGTGGCAGGCGGTGGGCCGGGTCCGGCCCGGCCCCTCCTGGGCCGACCGGGACCAGCGCCACGGCCGCCACCGCCCCGCCTCGGCGCCCGAGCGCACCGGGTCGGCCCCCGAGGGGGCGCCGGACCTGGGCCGGGCGCAGGCGGCCGAGCAGGCGCCGGAGCAGCCGGGCGCCGCCGGGGCGGACGCCGCCCCGGGCCCGGCGGCCGGGGGTGCCGACGGTGCGGTGGAGCCG
>NZ_JZWY01000101.1:0-13814 GCF_000966955.1 Streptomyces sp. NRRL S-495 | reverse complement strand
GTGCGGTGGAGCCGGCCACGCCGGACGGCGGCCCCGGCGGCGAGACCCTGGCCCTCGGCCGGCCCGGGCCGCAGGCGGTGCTGGTCGGCCCGGCCCTGCTGCCCACCCGCTGGGACGACGCGGCCACCCGCCAGCTGCCGCTGGGCGCCGGTCTGGGCCTGATCGGCTGCGGTCTGGGCCTGATCGGGCTGCGGCTGCGCCGGCACTGACCGCGTCCCGGTACTGACCGCGTCCACGCACTGACCCGTCCCGGCACTGACCGCGTCCCGGCGGTCGACCGGGGGCCGCCCCGGTGCTCCGGATCCGGGGGCGGACTGAGTATCCGTACGGATACCGCTGCCCCGCCCCCGGGCGTAGCGTCGTCCCCGGGTGCAGGCGCGCGGCCGGTCGCGGCACCGGCAGCGGGCGGGGCGGGGCGGGTCGGTCGGGGGCCTCCTCCCCGGCAACCCCAGTGAGGGAGAATGTGGTTCATGACGAATCCGATGAACGAGTACTCGTCGCAGGAGTTCCACCAGGCCATGGGCGGGCAGCCGCAGGACGGCCAGAAGGTGCTGATCGTCGGACCGGACGGGCTGCCGGTGGGTTCGGCGGCGGCCGGCCCGATGGGGGACGACGGCGACGGTCCGCGTGAACTGCCGGTGACCGAGATGGTCGAACAGCCCGCCAAGGTCATGCGGATCGGCAGCATGATCAAGCAGTTGCTGGAGGAGGTCCGGGCGGCTCCCCTCGACGAGGCCAGCCGGGCGCGGCTGAAGGACATCCACGCCAGCTCGATCAAGGAGCTGGAGCTGGGCCTGGCCCCCGAGCTGGTGGCCGAGCTGGAGCGGCTGTCGCTCCCGTTCACCGAGGACTCGATCCCGACCGAGGCCGAGCTGCGGATCGCCCAGGCGCAGCTGGTGGGCTGGCTGGAGGGCCTGTTCCACGGCATCCAGACCGCGCTGTTCGCGCAGCAGATGGCGGCCCGGGCGCAGCTGGAGCAGATGCGGCGGGCACTGCCGCCCGGTCTGCACGGCGGGGAGCCGGAGGGGGACGAGCCGGGCGAGGGCCGCGGCATCCGCTCCGGTCCCTACCTGTAGCCGTCCCACACATGTGGGCGTCCGCCCACCTGTGGACGTCGGCCGTACCCGTACCGCCACGGCCCCGCCGGGGCGGCGCGGCACGGGGCGCGGCCGGTCGCCCCGGCGGCGCGAGCACTACCGACCGGTACCGGGTCGCGACCTGGACACAGTGTCGGCCCTGGGCCGGTCGGTGTCCTCGCGAGCCGATACCCTGACCCCCTGTCGCAGTCCGGGCGAGCGTCGCGACAGGGGTCGGGCAGGCCAGCGGGCCGGGCCCGGAAACACGCACGGACGAGACCGAATGTCACGGTCGCGGCGGTACGGCCGCGCCGAGGGGGAGCAGAGGACCATGAGCGAGCACGGCAACGCGGCGGCCGAGGGCTACTCCCTGGGCAACGGGCGGTACGTGCTGCAGCGGGTGCTGGGCGAGGGCGGTATGGCCTCGGTCCACCTCGCGTACGACAGCGTGCTGGACCGACAGGTCGCGCTGAAGAGCATGCACGCCGAGCTGGGGCGGGACGACTCGTTCAAGGAGCGGTTCCGCCGCGAGGCCCAGGCGGTGGCCCGGCTGGAGCACCCGAACATCGTCACCGTCTACGACAGCGGCGAGGACATCGCCCAGGACGGCTCCAGCACGCCGTACATCGTGATGCAGCTGATCGACGGCAAGGGCCTGCGGGACGCCATCAACGAGGCGGTCGGCCAGCACGGCGCGATGCCGGTCGAGGAGGCGCTGCGGGTCACCATCGGTGTGCTGAACGCGCTGGAGGCCTCGCACGACATGGGCCTGGTGCACCGTGACATCAAGCCCGGCAACGTCATGTTCGACCGCAAGGGCAACGTCAAGGTCATGGACTTCGGCATCGCCCGCGCGCTGGAGAGCGGGGTCACCTCGATGACCCAGACCGGCATGGTGGTCGGCACGCCGCAGTACCTCTCGCCCGAGCAGGCGCTGGGCAAGCCGGTGGACGCCCGCTCCGACCTCTACTCGGTCGGCGTGATGCTCTTCGAGATGATCACCGGGCAGCTGGTCTTCGACGGCGACTCGGCCTTCTCGATCGCGTACAAGCACGTCCAGGAGGAGCCGCCGGCGCCGTCCACGCTCAACCCGCGGCTCGCCCCGGCGGTCGACGGGTTCGTCGCGACGGCGCTGCGCAAGGACCCGGCGCACCGCTTCCCGAGCGCGGCGGCGATGCGGGACGAGGCCGAGCGGCTGATCGCGGCCGGCAAGGGCGGCGGCAGCCCGCTGGCGGCCAGCAACCCGCTGGTGATCACCGACGGTCCGCGGTCGGTGCACGCCGCGCCGCAGGCGCAGCACACCCCGCAGCCGCAGCCGTTCCCCCAGCCGCAGCCGTTCCAGCCGCACGCGCAGCCGCAGCCGTTCCAGACGCCGCCGCCGGCGTTCCAGGCGCCGCACACGCCGCAGCCCTTCCCGCAGCCGCAGCCGTTCCAGACGCCGCCGCCGGTCTTCCAGGCGCCGCACACGCCGCAGCCCTTCCCGCAGCAGGCGCACACCCCGCCGCCGCACCCGATGCCGGCGCCGCCGTTCCAGCCGCAGCCGCCCGCGTCGAACAGCGGTGGCTGCTCGACCGCCCTGGTGATCATCGGCATCATCGTCGGTGTGATCGTGCTGGCGGTCATCATCATCGCGATCGTGGTCAACCGGGCCGAGGACCAGTCGAAGAGCGGGTCGACCAGGGGCGTCTCGGGTGCGGCGGCCACGGTGCTGCGCCTGGACGGCCAGGCCGACCGGAATGGCCTGCTCTGACAGGTTCCGCCCGGATCACGCGTGCTCCGGGGGTCGGCCGGAGGCGGTAGCGTTCGGGGACACGAGCGACAGGGCACCGCGATCCGAGCGAAGGCCCGGGGCGAGGAGCGATGGCACAGACGCAGCATCCGGACGACGACGGGGCCTGGGCGACCGGTCCGGGCGGCGGGGCCCCCAGGATGCCCGAGCCCGGTGGCGACGCCGCCACGACCGCGCTCCCGCCGTACGGCGCCCCGCAGACACCCGGCCGGGGCACCGCCGCCCCGCTGGGCACGGTCGGTGACGGCCGCTACCGGCTGACCCACCGGCTCGGCCGGGGCGGCATGGCCGAGGTGCTCGCCGCCCAGGACGTCCGGCTCGGACGGACCGTCGCGGTGAAGCTGCTCCGTGGTGAGCTGGCCCAGGACGAGATCGCCCGGCTCCGCTTCACCAGGGAGGCGCACGCCGTCGCGGCGCTCAACCACCACGCGATCGTCGCGGTCTACGACACCGGCGAGGAGTACGTCGGCGAGGAGTCGACGCCGTACATCGTGATGGAGCTGGTCGAGGGCCGGACCGTCCGCGAGCTGCTGGTCGACGAGGAGGAGCCGCCGGTCGACCAGGCGCTGATCATCATCGCCGGGGTGCTGGAGGCGCTCGCCTACAGCCACCGGCACGGCATCGTGCACCGTGACATCAAGCCGGCCAACGTGATCATCACGACCACCGGCGCGGTCAAGGTGATGGACTTCGGCATCGCCCGGGCGCTCACCGGCACGGCCTCGACCATGACCCAGACCGGCATGGTCATGGGCACCCCGCAGTACCTCTCGCCGGAGCAGGCGCTGGGCAAGCCGGTCGACCACCGCTCCGACCTGTACGCGGCCGGCTGCATGCTCTACGAACTGCTGGCGCTGCGGCCGCCGTTCACCGGTGACACCCCGCTGTCGGTGGTCTACCAGCACGTGCAGGACATGCCGGTGCCGCCCTCGCAGGCCAATCCGCGGGTCCCGGCCGGCCTGGACCACCTGGTGCTGCGCTCGCTCGCGAAGAACCCGGACGACCGCTTCCAGGACGCGGACGAGTTCCGCGCGCACATCGAGCACGCGCTGCGCGAGCTCACCGGCGGCACCGGCGGCTGGCCGCTCGGCGCGACGGCCGGGCTGGCCGCGGCCGGCCAGGGCCACGGCGGGATGCCCCCGCGGGGAGTGGACGAGACGGCGGTGCTCGGGGCGGGTGTCCCGGGCGACCCGACGGCGATGCTGCCGTACCAGGTGCCGGGCGGCCCGCACACGCCGTCCTCCGCCTACCCGCCCTACGGCGGCGGCGACGGTTCGGACGACGGGCACGGCGGCGGACACGGGCGCGGTGGCGGCGGCCGGCGCGGTCCGTGGCGCTGGGTGGCCGGCATCGTGGCGGTGGCCGTCGCGGCCAGCGTGGGCATCGCCATGGCGCTGAGCGGCAACGGCAACGGCGGTGGCGGCGGCGTGAAGCCGAGCGACCTCGGCCCGAGCACCGGGGTGGTGTCGACGGCGCCGGAGGCGACCACGCCCAGCTCCGGTTCGACCACGACCACGCCCCCGACCGGGCAGACCTCGCGTCGTCCGCAGCAGCAGCCGACCGACACCACCAACAACGGCGGCAACCAGACCCAGCCGCCGAGCCAGCCGACCGGCAAGCACACGACCAGCCCGGCGGCGACGCCGAGCACGACCGGCAGCAAGGCACCGACCCCGAGCACGTCGCCGACCGGGTCGGCCACCGTCCCGCCGACCAACACCCCGACCACGGGTACGGGCGGCGGCGCGACGACTCCCCCGGCCACGGCCCCGCCGGCGACCAACCCGCCGCCGACCGGCGGTGGCGGCAGCCAGACTCCGCCGGCCGGGGGCGGTGCCGGCGGCACCACTCCGAAGCCGACCGGCGGGGCGGCCACCCCGGCCGTTCCCTGACAGGTCCGGCCCGCCCCGGGGCGTAGTCGGCCGACGGGGTCCGGCCGGCCGTTCCCTTGCGGGTCCGGCCGGCCGCCCGGGTCAGTTGGCGAAGGCGTCCAGGACCTGCTCGTACTCCTGGCACCACCACGCCAGCTGGCCCGCCGAGGCGGGGTAGAGCGGGTCGGCCCGGTGGTCGCCCCGCTGGTAGCGCCACTGGAGCATCCAGAAGTCGTTCAGCCGCTCCCACCAGACCCGGTGGGCCGCGGCGGCCAGGTGCTCCGCGGTGGCGGCCCCGGTGGCCCGGTAGGCCTGGGACCAGTGCCGGACCCGGACGAGGTCCAGCACCCCGGTGACGCGGTCGTTGAGGACCAGGGTGGCCGCGCGGACGGCCTCCTCGGCACGCGGCTGCCGTCCCAGCTTGTCCCAGTCCAGGACGGCCGCGATCCGTCCGTCCCGGTGCAGCAGGTTGAGCCCGTGGAAGTCGCCGTGGGTCCAGCCGGTGGGCGGGGCGGCCCCCGGGGCGGGACGCCGGTGGGCGTGCTCGGCGAGCAGCTCCAGCCGTTCGCCCAGCCGGCGCTCGACCAGCGCGTCCAGTTCGTCGTTGGGGTGGTGCTCGCGGGCCCGCTCGCGCAGGTCGTGGGCGAGTGCGGAGCTGTCGAGCGGATCGGCGCTGCGGTAGCCGGAGGGTTGTGCGACGGGCGCGCAGACCTCGTCGAGGGCGCCGTGCAGCCGGCCGAGCAGCGCGCCCAGTTCGGCGCACTGCGGCAGGGACAGCTCGGTTCCGTGGCGGTGCCCGCCCTCGACCCAGGGGAAGAGGGCGAACAGCCGGCCGCCGAACGGGGCGATGGTGCCGGTCCGTTCGGCGAGGGCGAGCGGGGGCTCGACGGGCAGGCCCAGGGCGGCGAGGGCGGCCATCGCCCGGTGGTGGCCGGCGACCGCCTCGCGGCCGGCGGTCGCGGCGTCGACGTAGCACTTCAGGAAGTAGCCGCCGGCCTCGGTGGTGACCCGGTAGCCGCGGTTCAGCAGGCCTTCGGCGACGGGTTCGGCGGTGAGCAGGCGCCCCACCCGGTACCGGCGCAGGACCTCGGCGAGCGCCGCGTGGGGGACGGGAGGGCTGAGCGTTCCTATCGGGGGAGCGGTGAGGTCGGGACGGGCTGGTGCACAGGCAAGGGTCTGGCTGAAAGTCACAGCCAGAGGTTAGGACCTCTCGGCGGGGGTCCTTGACAGGTCGTCAGTTGTGTGCTTCGGCCGTATCAGTGCTGCTGGTCCGCCTGGTGCCGGGCCACGAACGCCGCCGCCTGGGTCCGTCGCTCCATCCCCATCTTGGCGAGCAGACTGGAGACGTAGTTCTTCACCGTCTTTTCGGCGAGGTGCAGTTCATTGCCGATCTGACGGTTGGTCATCCCTTCGCCGATCAGGTCCAGAATGCGGCGCTCCTGCTTGGTGAGCTGGGCGAGTCGTTCGTCCTCCTTCTCACCGCCGTCCCGCAGCCGGGCCAGCACCCGGCTGGTGGCGACCGGGTCGAGCAGCGACTTGCCGGCCGCGACGTCCCGGACCGCGGTGATCAGGTCGGTGCCGCGGATCGCCTTCAGCACATAGCCGGAGGCGCCCGCCATGATCGAGTCGAACAGGGCCTCGTCGTCCGAGAACGAGGTCAGCATCAGGCACTTGATCTCCGGCATCCGGGAACGGATCTCCCGGCAGACCTCGACGCCGTTGCCGTCCGGCAGCCGGACGTCGAGCACCGCGACATCGGGGTGGACGGCCGGGATCCTGGTCAGCGCCTCGGCCGCGGTGCCGGCCTCGCCGACCACCTCGATGTCCTCCTCGACGGAGAGGAGTTCATGGACACCCCGGCGGACCACCTCGTGGTCGTCGAGGAGGAATACCGTGATTTGTCCGTTATCAGTCACGCGCAAAGCCTCCCATATCACCCTACGAAAGACCTCTCGCCCCTACCGCGCCGGGGTCACGATCCGGCCAGAGCGGTCGAAACCGATGCCGGTAACCCCCTTACGCCGGAGCCTCCGCCCGGATAACGTGCGCTGGTGTCCTGAACGCGACCGAATTGAGAGCTGCGCCACACGCGCGGTTTGTAGACCCCGAACAAGTAGGACGTCCTAGCGCAGACGCGTCGAGGACGGACGCTGGGTAACGTTCTCGTGAGGGACGCCGTCGGAAAAGGATCACCACCTGCCCCGCTGCGGGTGCGCACACCCACGCGCGCCCCGCGAGGCGGTGACCGGACCGGTCACCGGCGACCCCGGGCGGCCGGACAGACCGAGGAGTGAACGTGACCGTCAAAAGCACGGCGAGGGCCCGCAAGAAGGCTGCCCCCGGCGTCCGCGCCACGGCCAAGGACGCCCAGCCGGAGCTCGTACAGCTGCTCACCCCGGAAGGCGAGCGGGTCGAGCACCCGGACTTCCCGCTCACCGTGGAGGCGGACGAGCTCCGTGCCCTCTACCGTGACCTGGTGCTGGTGCGTCGCTTCGACGCCGAGGCGACCTCGCTGCAGCGCCAGGGCGAGCTGGGCCTCTGGGCCTCGCTGCTGGGCCAGGAAGCGGCCCAGGTCGGTTCCGGCCGCGCGATGCGACCGGGCGACTACGCCTTCCCCACCTACCGCGAGCACGGCGTGGCCTGGTGCCGCGACGTCGACCCGCTGAACCTGCTCGGCATGTTCCGCGGTGTGAACCACGGCGGCTGGGACCCGAACGAGAAGAACTTCCACCTGTACACCATCGTGATCGGCGCGCAGACCCTGCACGCCACCGGATACGCGATGGGCATCACCAAGGACGGCGCCGACGACGCGGTGATCGCGTACTTCGGCGACGGTGCCTCCAGCCAGGGCGACGTCAACGAGGCCTTCACCTTCGCCTCGGTCTACAACTCGCCGGTGGTCTTCTTCTGCCAGAACAACCAGTGGGCGATCTCCGAGCCCACCACCACCCAGACCAAGATCCCGCTGTACCGCCGGGCCTCCGGCTTCGGCTTCCCGGGCATCCGGGTCGACGGCAACGACGTGCTGGCCTGCCTCGCGGTGACCCGCTGGGCCCTGGAGCACGCCCGCACCGGCAACGGTCCGGTGCTGATCGAGGCCTTCACCTACCGGATGGGCGCGCACACCACCTCCGACGACCCGACCCGCTACCGGGCGGCCGACGAGACCGAGGCCTGGAAGGCCAAGGACCCGATCACCCGGCTCCGCACCCTCCTGGAGAAGGAGGGCCTGGCCGACGAGGAGTTCTTCGCCTCGATCGAGACCGAGAGCGAGCAGCTCGGGCTGCGGGTGCGCGAGGGCGTGCGCAGCATGCCGGACCCCGACCCCACCCTGATCTTCGACCACGTCTACGCGGAGCCGCACGCGCTGGTCGATGAGGAACGGGCCGAGTACATCGAGTACGCGGCCTCCTTCGAGGCGGGGGAGAACCACTGATGGCCGGCCAGCTCAGCATCGCCAAGGCGCTCAACGGGGCGCTGCGCAAGTCGCTGGAGAGCGACCCGAAGACCGTCCTGATGGGCGAGGACATCGGCAAGCTCGGCGGCGTCTTCCGGATCACCGACGGCCTGCAGAAGGACTTCGGCGAGGACCGGGTGATCGACACCCCGCTCGCCGAGTCCGGCATCGTCGGCACCGCGATCGGCCTCGCGCTGCGCGGCTACCGCCCGGTCGTGGAGATCCAGTTCGACGGCTTCGTCTACCCGGCCTTCGACCAGATCGTCTCCCAGCTGGCCAAGATGCACGCCCGCGCGCTCGGGCACGTCAAGATGCCGGTCACCATCCGTATCCCCTACGCGGGTGGTATCGGCGCGGTCGAGCACCACAGCGAGTCGCACGAGGCGTACTTCGCCCACACCGCCGGTCTGCGGGTGGTCACCCCGTCCAACGCGCACGACGCGCACTGGATGCTGCGCCAGGCCATCGAGTCGGACGACCCGGTGATCTTCCTGGAGCCCAAGCGCCGCTACTGGGACAAGGGCGAGGTCGGCGACTCCGCCGACCTGGGCCTGCACGACGCGCGGATCGTCCGCCCCGGTGCCGACGCCACGCTGATCGCCTACGGGCCGATGCTCAAGGTCTGCCTGGAGGCCGCCGCGGCCGCCGAGGAGGACGGCCGCCGGCTGGAGGTCGTCGACCTCCGCTCGCTCACCCCGGTCGACTTCGCCGCCCTGGAAGAGTCCGTCAAGCGGACCGGACGCGGCATCGTGGTGCACGAGGCCCCGGTGTTCCTGGGCATGGGCGCCGAACTGGCCGCCCGGCTCACCGAGCGCTGCTTCTACCACCTGGAGGCGCCGATCCTGCGGGTCGGCGGCTACTACGCGCCGTACCCGCCGTCCCGGGTCGAGGAGTCCTTCCTCCCCGACCTGGACCGCGTGCTCGACGCCGTCGACCGCGCGTTCGCGTACTGATACCGGGGAGCGCTGATGACCACCGAAGTTCGCTCGCTCCGCGAGTTCAAGATGCCCGATGTGGGCGAGGGCCTGACCGAGGCCGAGATCCTCAGCTGGTACGTCAAGCCCGGTGACACCGTCACCGACGGGCAGGTCGTCTGCGAGGTGGAGACCGCCAAGGCCGCCGTGGAGCTGCCGATCCCGTTCACCGGGGTCGTCGAGCAGCTGTTCTTCCCGGAGGGCGCGACGGTCGACGTCGGCACCGCGATCATCTCGGTCGCGGTGGGGGGAGCCGCAGGAGCTGTGGGGGCGCCCGTCGTCGCCGCCGCCGTCGCCCCGGCCCCGGCCCCCGTCGCCGAGGCCCCCGAGGCCGCCGAGGCGCCCGAGCCCGAGCGGCGCGAGGTGCTGGTCGGCTACGGTCCGCGGACCGGCGGCAGCCAGCGCCGGGCGCGGCGCACCACGGTCACGGCCACCGCCACGGCCGCCGTGCCGGCTCCCGCGCCCGCTCCGGCTCCCGTCGTCGCCCCGGCCCCGGTGCCGGTGGCGGCCGTCGAGGTGTCCGGTGACCGGCCGCTGGCCAAGCCGCCGGTGCGCAAGCTCGCCAAGGACCTCGGGATCGACCTCCGGGTCGTCACCCCGACCGGTCCGGACGGCGTGATCACCCGTGAGGACCTGCACGCCCACGCGGCGGCCGCCGCCGCCCCGGCGCCGGCCCCCGTCGAGGCCCCGGCCGCCGAGCCGGCCGTCGCCGTCCCGGTGTCCACCGCCGTGGTCCTGCCCGGCGCGGGCGACGTCCGGGTGCCGATCAAGGGCGTCCGCAAGGCGACCGCGCAGGCGATGGTGGCCTCGGCCTTCACCGCCCCGCACGTCACCGAGTTCGTCCAGGTCGACGTGACCCGGACGATGAAGTTCGTCCGCCGGCTCAAGGAGAGCGGCGAGCTGGGCCGGGACGTCCGGGTCAGCCCGCTGCTGCTGGTCGCCAAGGCGCTGCTCACCGCGGTCAAGCGCCACCCCGGGATCAACGCCCAGTGGGACGAGGCCGCCCAGGAGATCGTCATCAAGGGCCAGGTGAACCTCGGCATCGCCGCGGCCACCCCGCGCGGCCTGATCGTCCCCAACATCAAGGACGCCGGCGCCCGGACCCTGTCCGGCCTGGCGGTCTCGCTCGGCGAGCTGATCGAGACGGCCCGCCAGGGGAAGACGGCGCCCGGCGACATGCAGGGCGGCACGATCACGATCACCAATGTCGGCGTCTTCGGCGTCGACAGCGGCACCCCGATCCTCAACCCCGGTGAGGCGGCCATCCTCGCCTTCGGGGCGGTCCGGGAACTGCCGTGGGTGCACAAGGGCAAGGTCGTCCCGCGTCAGGTCACCACGCTGGCCCTCTCCTTCGACCACCGGCTGGTGGACGGCGAGCTGGGCTCCAAGGTGCTGGCCGACATCGCGGGCATCCTGGAGCACCCGAAGCGCCTGATCACCTGGGGCTGACCCGTCCGGGAGACATGAAGGGGCCCGACTCCGCACCGCCGTGCGGAGTCGGGCCCCTTCGTCCTGCGGTCCCGGTGGTGCTCAGGACCAAGCGGTGTCGTCGGTGCGGGCGACGGTCTGCTCGTGGGTCTGCTCGTACATGGCGCGGCTCCAGGTTTCGTCCTCCGATGAGTGGGACGTCCGACTCCGGTCGGGGTTGTCGCGATTCCGCCGGAGTTTCCGCACCTCCCACGGCGGGGGCCCTCCCCCGGCGCCGGTGCGGCGCGGGGGAGGGCCCCGGAGTGGTCCGTCGTTCGGGGACGGCGGCGCCGGTGTCGTGGGCGCCGGCGTCCGCGTCCGGGTCAGCGCTGGGCGCGCAGTCGGCGGACGGTGAGCACCATGCCCGCGCCGAGCGCGGCGATGCCCGCGGCGATGCCCGCGAGCAGGCCGTTCGGGGTGTCGGCGCCGGTCTGGGCGAGCTCCGGGGTGCCGGCCGGCGCGGTGGTGGCCGGGGCGGCGGAGGGGGTGCTCTTCGGCGCGGCGGGCGCGGCGGCGGGCGCGGTCGGCTTCGCGGTGGCGGCGGGGGTGTCGTCGGAGACCGGCGCGGGCTTGGCGGCCGGCTTCGCGGGCGTGGTCGGCTTGGCGGCGGGCTTCGCGGGCGTGGTCGGCTTCGCGGTCTCGGCGGGCTTGGCCGGGGCGGGCTTCGCGGGGGTGGTGGTCGGAGCGGGCTTGGTGGCCTTGGGGACCTTGACCGTCATCCCCTTCTGCGCCCACTCGCTGCGCGACCCGTCCTCGGCGGTGGCGCCGAGGCCGACGTAGATGAGGTCCAGGCCGTCCGGGGCACCCGCGGCGAGGCTCACACGGAACGTGACGTGGTTGGCGCGGCCGTCCGCGACCGGAACCCCCTTGGCCGGGGTCGCGAACAGCGTCGGGTCGCAGCCGCGCCGCAGCGAGAGCTTCTGCCAGGTGCCGTTGGCGTTGTACTCGACGGCCAGGTACTTGGAGTCCAGGTAGGAGACCCCGCCCTCGCCGTCGCCCGTCATGTGCGCGGCGAGCGAGAGCGTGGGCACGACGTTGCGGTAGGGGGCCCCGGTGAAGTTGGCGATCCCGACCCCGATGTCGACCTTCGGCCCGCCCGCGGTGACGGCCAGCGAGGGGGTCATGTGGAAGCCGATCTCGGGGGCTCCGTTGTGGGTGGCGGCCTCGGTCTTCGGGGCGTCGGTCTTCGCGGTGTCGGTCTTCGGCGCGGCCGCCTTCGCCGCCGCCTTCGGCGCGGCCGCGACCGCCCCGTCCGACGAGCCGCAGGCCCAGGAGGACTCGGCGGTCAGCAACTGGACGGAGCCGGCGAGCAGGACGGTGGCGGCGACGGCCGCGACGCGGCGGCGGACGACGGTGTTCTTCGCGGAAGCGGGCATGACGGACGTGCGCATGACAGGACCCCCCAAGGTCTGGTGTCGTGGTGGTGGTGTGTGGTGTCGAAGGTGGCCGGATCGCTCCATCGCGTCGGAAGCGCCCCCCGGCCTGGCCGGTCATGCTCTCTCCCGCGTCCTTCGCTGGTACAGACAGCGATCCCGGGGCGGCAGTTGCAGGACGAACCAAAGATTTTCCTGACTATTTTCGGTGCATCCAAGGTCACGGTCGGTGATCGACAATCGCCTGGTTGGACTCATAGGTATGACTGGTCAGATCCTTGTGGTTCGTCCAGTTCGGTGACTTTTTCGCCGTTCCGTGAGGACGACACGCCGGGGCGGGTACGTCTTCGCGTCCACCACCCGGGCCACGCGGGTGACCGGAACGTCGAGGACGCACCCGTATGCCGCCTGGCAACCCTGGCCGGATCGTCCGGAGTCTGGCCGCGCTCGTGCTGGTGTCCACCGCCGTACTCCCGGCCGCGCTCGAACTGGCCGGGCCCTCACCGTTCGGGGTGATCGGGGCCGGCGCCCCGGCCGACCGCGCGGTCCCGCCGCACACCGCGGTGCAGCACGCCGATCTGCGCACCGCCGGGGACGCGCCGACCGTCGACATACGGCGGACCGGCGACCCGGCCAACCGGATCACCCTCGTCCTGCTCGGCGACGGCTACACCGCCGAGGAGCAGGACGTGTTCCGCGAACAGGCCGACCGGGCCTGGCGCGCGCTGATGGAGATCGAGCCGTTCCGCAGCTACCAGGGGTTCTTCAACATAAGGCGGGTCGAGGTGGTCTCCCCGGTCTCCGGCATCGCCGAGACCGAGAGCCGCGGCCGCAGCCCCGCCACCCCGCTCGGCATGCACTTCTGGTGCGAGGGCACCGCCCGGCTGCTCTGCGCCGACGAGGAGGCGACGGCCCGGTACGCCGGCCGCGGCGAGGGCCCGCAGTACCTGATCGCGCTGGCCAACTCCACCGAGTACGGCGGCGCCGGCGGCACCGGGGTGACCACCCTGGCCGGCGGCAGCCCCGACGCCGGCCGGATCATCCAGCACGAGATCGGGCACACCGTCGGCGACCTCGGCGACGAGTACGACAGCGCGCCCGACGACGCCGACTACCCCAACCTCTCCACCGAGAACGCCGACGACATGCGCCGCAAGCAGTCCAAATGGTGGCGCTGGCTCGGCGCGGAGTCCCCGGACGGCGCCGGGACCATCGGCGCCTACCGCAGCGCCAACGGCATCTACCGGCCCACCCCGGACTCGGTGATGCGCACCCTCGGCGGGGCCTACAACCTGCCCTCGCGGGAGGCGATCATCGAGGAGATCTACCGCCGGATCCGGCCCACCGACGCCGCCCTGCCGGCTCCCGGCGACGTCACCGGCCGGCCCCGGCTGGAGGTCCGGCCGGTCCCGCTGACCGGTGCCCGGCAGCTGCGGGTGGACTGGACGCTGGACGGCGCCCCGGTCGAGCCGCAGGCGGCGGACCGCAGCTGGCTGGACACCGCCGCGCTGCCGCTGGAGCCCGGGCACGCCGCGACCGTCACGGCGACCGTCCGGGACACCACGGACTGGGTGCGCGACGAGGCCTTCCGGGAGCGCTACATGACGCGCTCGGTCTCCTGGACGGTGGCCGGCTGAGCCGGGGCGGGCGGGGGATCGGGGTGGCCCCCACCCCTGGGCATCCAATGATGGGATGACTAACCTGGGGCCACTATGACCGTGGAGCCAGCCCGTTCAGCCCGCCCCCTGTCCGCCTCTGCTCCTCGCGCCACAGCCGACCGCACCGGCGGGACCGGCGGCGCCCC
>NZ_JZWY01000100.1:0-17830 GCF_000966955.1 Streptomyces sp. NRRL S-495 | reverse complement strand
CCCCGCCACCGGCCCCCGACAGCCGCCCGGGGGCCGGGCCGCCTGGATCGCCTGGTCCATCGGGGCCAGCGTCTACGTCCTGGCCGTCATCCACCGCACCAGCCTCGGCGTCGCCGGTCTGGACGCCGCCGACCGCTTCGGGATCGGCGCCTCGGCGCTCTCCACCTTCTCGATCCTCCAGGTCCTCGTCTACGCGGCCATGCAGATACCCGTCGGCGTGCTGGTCGACCGGTTCGGCCCGCGCAAGGTCCTGCTGCTCGGCGTCCTGCTGCTCAGCACCGGCCAGCTCGCCTTCGCCTTCTCCGACGCCTTCGGCCCCGCGCTCGCCTCCCGGGCCGTGCTCGGCTGCGGCGACGCCATGACGTTCATCAGCGTGCTGCGGATCGCCGCCCGTTGGTTCCCCGCCGCGAAGAACCCGCTCGTCGCCCAGCTGACCGGCCTCGCCGGGATGAGCGGCAACCTGGTGACCACCGTCGTCCTCGCCCAGGCCCTGCACAGCGAGGGCTGGACGCCCACCTTCACCGCCATCGCCCTGCTCGGCATCGCCGTCTTCGCGCTCGTCGCGCTCTTCCTCCGCGAATCGCCGGAGGGCGCCGCACCGGCCGCCGCACCGGCCGGACGGCCCCGCCCCGCTGTCCGCCGACAGATCCGGGACGCCTGGCAGGAGCCGGGCACCCGGCTCGGGCTCTGGATCCACTTCACCACGCAGTTCCCCGGCAACGCCTTCGGCCTGCTGTGGGGCCTGCCCTACCTGGTCCAGGCCCAGGGTATGACCCGCACCGAGGCGGGCGGGCTGCTCACCCTGCTGGTGCTCGCCAACATGAGCTTCGGCTTCCTCTTCGGCCGACTGCTCTCCCGGACCTCCCGGGCCCGGATGCCGATCGTGCTCACCACCATCGGTGTCACCTCGCTGCTGTGGGCGGTGACCCTCGCCTGGCCCGAGGGTCACCCGCCGCTCTGGCTGCTGGTCTCGATCATCCTGGTGATGGGCAGCAATGGCCCCGCCTCACTGGTCGGCCTCGACTACGCCCGCGCCCGCAACCCCGTCGAACGCCTCGGCACCGCCTCCGGCATCGTCAACATGGGCGGCTTCATCGGCACGATGATCACCCTGTTCGGCATCGGCGTCCTGCTCGACGCCCTCACCCCGGCCGGGGCGGGCGGGTACTCGGCGAGCGCCTTCCGCTGGGCCTTCTGCTGGCAGTACGTGCCGATGGCGGTGGGCACCGTGATGATCCTGCGGCTGCGGCGGAGGCTCGCGGCGGCGGCGGTCCAGGGTTTTTGACCTGCGGAAATGGGGGCAACCCTCGGTCCTACCGAGGGTTGCCCCCATTTCCGTCAGCCTCGGTACTCGCGCATGAACTCGGCGATCTGCGGCGGTGTGCCGAAGATCCGTGCACCGTGCATCTCCACCAGTACGTTCTCGTGGCCGCCGGCGGGTGTGGTTCCGGGTTCCGGCCCGGACCGGGCCTCGTCCCGCATCCGGACCAGGTCGACGATCCGCAACTTCGGACAACCTGGGACGACCCGGCTGCCCCGGATCCCGACGTGCTCCTCGCCCGGGCACTCGAAGTACGGGCCGAACGGCGGCCCGCTGTCGTCCGGGCCGGGCAGCTGGAGGGCCATCGTCCCGTGGCGGCAGTGGACCGTGCCGTCGGAGTGGACGGTCAGGCCCGGCCAGTCCTCGTGTTCGATCCGTGCGACGAGGTACACCTGCTGCCCGATCGCCTCGCTGAGTGTCTCCGCCATCCGCCGCTGCTGGGTGGGGATGTCGGTGTCCCCCCGACGGATGGAGGGGAGAAGCTCCCGGGTGACCCACTCCTGGAACGACTGGCCGGCTGCCCTGTTCGACCGCATGATCAGCATGTAGAGGCCGGCCTCGCTGATCACGTTCAAGCGTGGATTTCCGCGACTGTGCAGTTTCTGACCTGCGGAAACGTCGTATGCCTGACTCTTAGTCAGGCATACGAGCCGCATGTCCACAGTCCGTGTCTCTTTGCCGTCCAGGGTCTTGCTCGCACGGCTCGCGCTGCCACGGCCCAGCACCGTGCACACGTCCGCCGTGACGAACCACGGCTCGCCGTCGATCATCACGACCCTGATCGGCTGACCCGTGACCGGGAAGCTCGACCGGACCAGCTCCATCCGCCCCTGCACCGTCTGTTCGTCGTCCATCTGGACGCCCCTCCTTCTTCCGGGTGACGCTGCCCGGAACAACGACGGCGAACAGGGGGGGGGGTACTGGTTCCAATGTGCCGTACGGGAGCACGAGGCGCACTCGCCCGGCGTGCACGATGCGTGTACGCCGGGCGAGTGAACAGAGGGGCTACGGGGTGACGGAGAAGTTGGCCAGGACCCGGTCGGCGAGCTCCCGGTCGCCCTCGACGATCACCGAGCCGGGGCGGCCGCGGCCGCAGGCGAGGCGGACGTAGGTCTCCCAGTCGAGGGTGAGCTGGACGTCGGGGGCCAGGCTGATGGACTCGTCCACGCTGCCGCGGCCGGAGGAGTCGACCCGGACGGTGCGCAGGAACTCGACCGGGCCGGTGACGTCGACGACCACGGTGCTGCCGGCCGGGGCGCCGGCCCGGTTGGCGACGGCCTTCGGCAGGCCCTGGAGCAGGACGTCACGGGCGACCAGCGCGGCCGGGGAGTCGAGGTTGCCCGGCGTGCCGAGGGCGCGGCGGAGGTCCTGCTCGTGCACCCAGACGTCGAAGGCGCGCAGCCGGAGCAGCTCGTGGTACGGGATGTCGCGGCTCTGCGGGCCGGCCGGCCAGCGGACCGGCTCGTTCGGGAGCTGCTTGGCGTTCCGCAGTGCCCGGGAGCGGCGGATGATCGTGTAGTCCAGCTCGCCGGTCATCTCCAGCGCGGTGTGGCAGCGGCGCTTGTCGACGGGCAGTTCGAGGTAGCGGGCGGCGTCGGTGGTGACGTGCAGCAGGTCGCGGGGCAGTGAGTGGATCGGGCGCGGGTCGCCGAGGAGTTCGGACTCGACGGCGATCACGTGCGAGACGATGTCCCGGACCGACCAGCCGGGGCACTCGGTGGCCCGGTTCCAGGAGCCCTCCGGCAGGGGTGCCACCAGTTCGGATATCGCCTCGATGGACTGCGTCCACGCGTCGGTGTACGCCTGCACGGTCTGGTTGTCCGTCACGGGAATCTCCGGCCCTCCGTCAGCTGCCTTGCCACGCGTGTCCGCGCGCTCCGGGACCGGTCGGGAAGGTCCGGGTCCCGGGCGCACACGCTAACCGCACGTTACGCTGCCGGGTGAGAGCAGGGCAGCGCTTTCGGGTGACGATCGTAGGACTCTTGCCGTGGACGGTGGTACTGTGCGCGCTTCATTGATCCAACTCGCGGTCTCCGACACGGAGCCCCCGGCCGAACGGCGGGCCCGTGCGGCCGCCCTGGTACGGGCCCAGCGGGGATCCGACCTGGTGGTCCTGCCCGAGCTGTGGGCGCTCGGCGGCTTCGCCTACGACCTCTGGTCGGACGGCGCCGAGGCGCTGGACGGGCCGACCTCGGACGCGATGGCGGCGGCGGCGAAGGCGGCGGGCGTCTGGCTGCACGCCGGTTCGATCGTCGAGCGCGATCCGGACGGGCCGATCTACAACACCTCACTGCTGTTCGCCCCGGACGGCGAGCTGGTGCACACCTACCGCAAGATCCACCGCTTCGGCTTCGACAGCGGTGAGGCGGTGGTGATGGGCGCCGGTCAGGAGATCGTCACCGCGGCCACCGACGTCGGCACGCTGGGCCTGGCGACCTGTTACGACCTGCGCTTCCCGGAGCTGTTCCGGGCGCTGCTGGACGCCGGTGCGCAGGTGCTGGTGGTCCCGGCGGCCTGGCCGGCGCGGCGGCGGGAGCACTGGACGCTGCTGAACCGGGCGCGCGCGGTGGAGGAGCAGGCGTACGTCCTGGCCTGCAACACGGCGGGCACGCACGGCGGGGTCGAGCAGGCCGGCCACAGCATCGCGGTGGACCCGTGGGGCCGGGTGCTGGCCGAGGCGGGGCCCGGGGAGGAGGTGCTGACCGTGGAGTTCGATCCGGCCGAGGTGGCCAAGGCGCGGGCGGAGTTCCCGGTGCACCGGGACCGGCTGCTCGGCATCCCGGCACCGGTCCAGCGCTGACGACACCCCCTCGGGAGGAGTCGGAGCAGGTCAGGAGCGAGGACAGGACTTCAGGAGGCAGGGGCGCGGACGGGCGCATGTGGGGGGCTTGTACACGGCCGTGTCCTTTTTGAGAAGATGAGCCCTCGTCGTGTTACCAGCCGTTCTTCCGCCGGTCTGTCCCGTCCGGCCGCCAGCCCGCCCGAGGAGGTCGCGCGCATGTTCGGCACCGGTGCGGGCGGCACCCGTCCAGTGATCCAGCGCAACAGCCTGCGCGAGCAGATCGCGGGCGCGCTGCGCGAGGAGATGATGGCCGGCCGGCTCGCGGCCGGGCGGAACTTCACCGTCAAGGAGATCGCCGAGCTCTACGGGGTCTCGGCGACCCCGGCCCGCGAGGCGCTGGTCGACCTCGCCGCGCAGGGGCTGCTCCGGGCCGAGCACCACCGGGGCTTCACCGTTCCCGAGTTCGGCTGGGACGACTTCCGGGAGATCTTCGAGTCCCGGGTGCTGATCACCGACAGTTACTTCCGCCGACTGGCCGTGAACCCCGGCCCGCCGGACGACAGCCGGCTGCCCTCGCTGCGCCGCCGGGCGGACGCCGCGGTGCGGGCGGCCCGGTCGGGCAACCTGGACGTGATGGTGGGCTGCGACCGCCGGTTCTGGCAGGAGGTCGCCGGCCTGCTGGGCAACCGCCGGATCGCCGACTACCTGGACTGGCTGCGGGTGCAGTCGTGGATGTTCGCCGCGCGGTACCTGCGGTCGATGCCGCAGCTGGACGGGGTCTGCTGGGACAGCCACCTCGACCTGGTGGACGCGATCGAGGCGCGCGACGTGTCGCGTGTGCACCGGATCGTCTGCGAGTACAACCTCTTCACCGTCGGACTGCTGGCCGAGCTGGCCGGGCAGCCGGTGGAGACGGTGGGAGTGCTGCCGCTGCTGACCGGGCGCCCGGTCGCCGCACCGGGCGGCCCCGGGGGTCAGGACGGCCCGGTGGCGCCCCGGACCGGTGAGGACGCGGAGGCCGGGAGCGCGCCGCGGCCGGAGAGTGCCGCGCAGAGTCCGCGGACCGAGGGCGGCAGCGGGCCGGAGCAGCCGGCGCCGGGTACCGCGCACCACCCGGCGGAGCCGGGCCGGGAGGACGGCGGTGCCCGGGGCCGGGAGCGCGACCTCGGCCGCGAGCTGGGCCGTGAGCTGGGCCTGGGCCTCGGCCTGGTGCCGCAGCCGAGGTCGGTCCCGTACGGACGGTTCGGCCGCCGGCTGCCCGAACCGCCGTCCGGCCAACTGCCCGAGGGACGGCCCGATCCGCATCGCGCGCCGGGCCGGTAGGGTGGGCGGTCGTTCGTCCCGGCCGCTCCTCGTACCGACCGTCCGGGTACCGACCCCCGCCCATCCGCCGTCCGCCGCCGCGCGGCCGGTTCCCGCCGCCCGGAGAGGAAGAGCCGGCCCATGGCCTGCGACCTCTGGCTCGTCCCGCTGGTGGACGTACTGAGCCACAGCCCCGACAACCCGTTCCGGGACGACCTCGCGCTCTACAACCGGGTGCTGGCCGACAACGGCCTGCCCGAGATGCCGGTCTACCGGTACGTGCCGGGACTCAGCGGGGCGGTCGAGCCGATAGCCGCCTTCGACTACGACTCGCTGCACTTCCTGCGCCGGGCCTACCTGCTGGGCCTCACCGGCCTGGACATCACGCCGGTGGACGCGCTGGGCGGGGACTACGAGCAGCTGCTGGAGATGTTCGAGAGCAGCGCCGAGCAGTCGCACCTGGTCTGGCACTTCGACCACGCCGGCGCCTATGTGCCGATCGAGTTCGCCGCCCCGCTGGTGGAGGAGTCGCTGCTGGCCTCGGGCGGGCCGCTCGGCTCCAGCCACGGGCTGCTGCGCGAGCTCCAGGCGGTGGCCCCGGCGCTGGGCATCGACCCGCTCGACCCGCCGGCGCCGACCAGGCCGCTCGGTCCGACCGGCCTGGAGCAGCCGTTCGGACCGCCGCTGGACGACCTGCACCCGTTCGCCCGGGAGCGGCACGCCTGGGCGGGCCTGTACGCGGCGGCGACCCGGAGCCTGCACCAGGGCTCGATGGTCGTCTTCGCCTGAGCCACAGGCCACGACCGCCGACCAGCTACGGTCGGCCGCCGCCCGCGCCCGGACCGCCCGCCCCGCTACCGCAGCGGCCCCTCCGGCGGCCGCTGGCGCGGCATGGTGGGCCTGGCTCCCGGCGGCGGCAGCACCCGGACCTGGGCCCCGACACCCGGCTCGGTACGCCCGCCCCAGCTGCCGGAGGCCTGGGTGGGCAGCCGGGTCATCCCGGCCCGGAACTCCAGCATCCACTCCGAGGTCTCCGTGCGGACCATGTCCGAGACGTCCTCGCAGAACCGCCGCAGCACCCCGAGGCACCGCTCGGCGGCCTCGCCCGCGGTCCCCTCGGTGGGGCCGAGCACCTCCCGGACGCACTCCGACGCCCAGTCGAACTGGAAGGCCTCCAGCCGCCGCTGCAGCGCCTGGGCGGTGGAGACGTCGCGCATCCAGCCGGAGGTCAGTCCGAACGCCCGGTCCGCGCCGTAGCAGGCGCCGGCCAGCGCCAGCCCGACGTAGCCCCAGTCGGCGGCGTGGGCGACCGTGCCGGTGAGGTCGACCAGCGGGGCGGTGACCCCGCCGACCGCGAAGCCGGTCGTGCCGAAGCGCAGCAGCCGGGCCCAGCGGCGCTTCCAGATCCGGTCGCGGCGGTACCAGTCGATCGCCTCGACCGCCCGCTCCTCGGACCAGCGGTACAGCTCCTCCAGCCGCTCGGCGGGCTCCCCCCAGTCCCCGAGCGGGAACTGGCGGGCGCTCAGGTCGGAGCGGTGGCGGGTCGACGCGCGGTGCGCGAGGGTCGCGGCGGGCGGATCCTCCTCGCCGATCTCCTTGCCCCAGGCACTCTCCTCGGGCTGCATTTCCGGCTGGCTCACCTGTGGGGCTCCCTGTGGCGGGCGGACGGCTGGTCTGGCTGGTCCCGACTCCGCGCGGACTGACGTGTCGTCGGCCTGACGGCCGGTGAAACGCCGGACAACGCGCCGAACACGCCGCCGTTCCGGGGCGGGTGCGGGTGTCCCGGGGCGGTACCGCCGGCGGCCGCCGGCGGTGGTCCAACAGCACTTCTTACCGCCAAATGGCTGATCATGGGGGCGCTTCACCAATGATCGTTATCGGATTCGGCCACCGGATCCCGAGGTGGGAGGGTTGCGGCGGTCGGCGGGATTTCACCCGTCCGAGGGAGTCGTCGGTGACCCGCTGTCCTGACCCGGGCACCGCGGGGCGACTCCGGCACCCCCGGGACTGGATGATCCTCCGAGGCCGTGCGTGTACCCGACCCCCTCGATTGTCTCTTCCTACGGGACCGGAGAGCGGCCGGAACCGGCCACCGACTACCCTTACCCAGCGTGAAGGTCCTCGTCATCGGCGGCGGCGCCCGCGAACACGCCCTGTGCCGCTCTCTGTCCCAAGATCCCGCCGTGACCGAGCTGCACTGTGCCCCGGGCAACGCCGGGATCGCGCAGGTGGCGACGGTCCACCCGGTCGACCAGCTCGACGGCGCGCAGGTCACCGCGCTCGCCGGGCGGCTCGGCGCCGAACTGGTCGTGGTCGGCCCGGAGGCCCCGCTGGTCGCGGGCGTCGCCGACGCCGTGCGCGCGGCCGGCATCCCGGTGTTCGGCCCGTCCGCGGAGGCCGCCCTGCTGGAGGGCTCCAAGGCCTTCGCCAAGGACGTGATGGCCGGCGCCGGCGTACCCACCGCCCGCTCCTACGTCTGCACCACCGCCGCCGAGGCCGCCGAGGCCCTGGACGCCTTCGGCCCGCCCTACGTGGTCAAGGACGACGGCCTGGCCGCCGGCAAGGGCGTCGTGGTCACCTCCGACCGCGCGGAGGCGCTGGCCCACGCCGAGGCCTGCGAGAGGGTGGTGATCGAGGAGTACCTGGACGGCCCCGAGGTCTCGCTGTTCGCGATCACCGACGGCACCACCGTCCTCCCGCTCCAGCCCGCCCAGGACTTCAAGCGCGCCCTGGACGGCGACCAGGGTCCCAACACCGGCGGCATGGGCGCCTACTCGCCGCTGCCCTGGGCTCCCGAGGGCCTGGTCGAGGACGTCCTGGCGACCGTGCTGCAGCCGACCGTGGACGAGCTGCGCCGCCGCGGCACCCCGTTCTCCGGCCTGCTCTACGCCGGTCTGGCGCTGACCTCGCGCGGCACCCGGGTGATCGAGTTCAACGCACGTTTCGGCGACCCGGAGACCCAGGTCGTGCTGGCCCGGCTGCGCACCCCGCTGGCGGGCGTGCTGCACGCCTCGGCCACCGGCACCCTGGACCAGCTGGAGCCGCTGCGCTGGGACGAGGGCGCCGCGGTCACCGTGGTGATCGCCGCCGAGGGCTACCCGGCGGCGCCGCGCACCGGAGACCCGATCGAGGGCCTGGCCGAGGCCGAGGCCGCCGACGGCACCGCGTACGTGCTGCACGCCGGGACGAAGGCGGACGGCGACGGCCGGGTGCTGAGCGCCGGGGGCCGGGTGCTGTCCGTCACCGCGACCGGTGGCGACCTCGTCGAGGCGCGCGAGCGGGCGTACCGCTCGGTCGGGCGGATCTCGCTGGCCGGCGGCCAGCACCGCGGGGACATCGCCCTGAAGGCCGCGCAGTAGCGGCCGCCCGCCCCCGTTCCGTCCCCGGGCCCCCGGCACGCCTCCGCGCGCCGGGGGCCCGGGCGTTCCTGGCCGCGCCCTCCCGCCCCGTCGGCGGCCGTCGGCGCCGCCCCGCGGGCCCGCCCGGCGCGAGCCCCGGCGCGGACGCCCGGGGAGCCCCCGCGCCCTCCCCCGCACCTCGTGGACAACCCCCATGGCCGCAGCGCGCCCCGGCGTTTCCGGGCCGGGTGGGACGGGAGCGACACCCGGTGCCGCCACACCGTTCGGTCCCCGGAATCCAGCCCATCGAGTGACAGCGACCGCATCCAGCTGACGTAACCGGCCGCCCGGCCTTATGGTGCGCTGGACCACGGCACCACAGGTCGGGCCGCTTCCGGCCGCCGCCGGGTAACGGTGGTCGTGCGGGGGGATGCTGGACGGCGTCCGGCCGGACCGGACCCGCCGGGCGCTTCCCGGGGGCGGTCGTCCGGTTTTCGGGCGGTGTCACCGGGACGAGTGGAAACCGGGTCGATCCGGAACGCCCACCCGGACCCGGGCGTCGAAAATGTCGGAAGCGCCACGCAGCATGTACTACCGGGGCTCGGACACCACCGATTCCCGGTCGGAACTGATCGTTTCGAATCGGCTCAGGGCCCCTCACGGGTGCCCCAGGGCTCCGAAGGGGGTGCCGCACCGTATGGCCGCTGTCGACACCGCGCGCGCTCACGCCCAGGCGGTCCTGCGGATCCGGGGTCTCGCCCTGGCCGCCGCCGCGCTGCCCGCCGCCACCGCGGTGGTGCTGCTCGCCGGCCGGTTCACCGGGCGGATCGGTGCCCCGGGCTCCCCCGACGGGGCGGGCTGGGACATCGCCCGCTGGACGGTCTGCGCGGTGGCCGCGCTGACCCTCCTGGTGGCCGGGCTGGCCGCCCGCGCCTACCGCCGGGCCGTCCCGCCGCAGACCCCGGCCGTGCCGCTGGACCGCGCCCAGGCCCCCGAGCTGTACCGGCTGATCGACGAACTGGCGGACCGGCTGGAGGTCCCCGCGCCGTCCGCCGTGGCGCTCACCCCGGACTGCGACAGCTGGCTGGAGGACGTGCCGACGCCGAGGCCCCGCCGCTCCCGGGCGGCCGGCCACGAACCGACCGCCCCGGTGCTGGTCATCGGCTCGCCGTTCCTCTGGTGGATGCGGGCCGGTGAGCTGCGGGCGCTGCTCGCCCCGGTGGTGGCCGGCACCGCGGCCGCCGCGGACCCGGAGATCGCCGCCGCCCGGCACTTCCTGCGCGCGCTGGACGCCAGCCTGGACGCCGGCCCCGCCGACGGACCGGCCGGACTCCCCGGGAGCTGCGCACCGCGCCCGCCCCGCCGGGGCCCGGTCGCCCTGGCCGACCGCCTCACCGACCGGATCACCCGCCGGCTGCTGGGCGCCTGCCGCGAGCACGCCGCCGAGCTGGAGCGCTCCGTCGCCGGCTGGGCCTCCGAGCAGGCCCGCGGCGTCGACTACGGCCTGCGGATCGCCGCCCAGGAGCAGGTCGGCCTCGCCTACGCGGGCTGGGACCGGCTGCTCACCCGGGTCGCGCTGCCCGCCTGGCGGCTCGGCCGGCACCCCGCGCACCTGAACGCCGGGGTGGTGGCCGCGCTCACCGAGCTGTCCCGGCGCGACCGGTTGGCCGACGGCTACAGCAGCCGGCTCGGCGACCGCCCGGCCTGCGACCTGCTGGAGGAGCCGGGCGAGGTGGACGCCGCGGTCTCCCGGCTCGCCGCCGAGCTGTTCTTCGGGGCGCCCGCCTCCGGTGCCTGGCGCGAGCTGGAGTGGGTCGACTACCCGGCCGAGGTGGTGGACGCCGGCTGGCGGGCCCGCGCCGCCGCCCTGCAGTCGGCGCTGGACCTGCTCGCCCCGCAGGCCCGCCCCGTCGCCCCGACGCTGACCCGGCTGCTGGGCCGGCTGGCCGACGGCGACGGCGAGCGGCTGGCCAGCGCGCTCGCCGCCCAGCTGGCGCGCACCACCGCGCCCGCGCCGCTGCTCGAACCGGTCAGGTCCGGGCGGGACGTCCTGGTCGACCACGTCACCGCGATGGTCTGCTGCGCCGCCGTGGACACCGCGGGTGCCGTCCCCGGTCTCGACTGGCTGGACGGCCCGGTGCTGCTGCTCGGCGGGGTCCGCCGCACCGACCTGGCCGAGCCGGTCGCCCAGGCCGTCGAACAGGGCCAGGACGGGCCGCTGCGGGCCTGGCTGGACGCCGCGGACGTCCGGCTGGAGAAGCCGGTCCGGCTCTGACCCCGCCCCGGCCGGCCCCTCGGGGGCGCGGGCCCCGGTGCTGAGCGCCCCCGGCCGGACCGGTCGCCCCGGGTCTTCGCAGGCCGGAGGCCGTCCGTCCGACGGCCCGGAAGATTCCCACCACTAGTTGCTACCGTGGGGTGACGCAGCGCCAGCGCGGTGTGGTGTATTAGACCGCACGCACATCCGGGAGGCACGTGCCAACCGGCGAAGGTGCACCTGGGAGGGGCGCGCGTGGGGACCGAACTCAACCGCCGCTGGGAGTCCGGGACGCACGCGCACAGCGTCTCCGACCCCTTCGGCCAGGGCCCGCTGCCCTGGCTGCGCAGCCCGGACCAGTACGTCGCCGGTGCCGAGGGCGACGAAGTGCCCTGGTACGTCTCGGTGGACGCGCCCGGGCAGCGCCCGCTGTCCGCCGGGGTGCGGGGCAGACCGGCGGTCGGCAGCCCGCTCGGCGCCAACGACGAGGAACTGCAGATCAAGGGCTTCGCCTCGGCCGGGGTGGTCCGCCCGGGCGGCTCGGTGGACCTGCGGGTCACCGTCAATCCGCCCCGCGAGTTCACCGTCGACGTCTTCCGGATCGGCCACTACGCGGGCGACGGCGCCCACCACATGACGTCCAGTCCGCTGATCGCCGGGATGTCCCAGCCGGCCCCGATGGTGGTCGGCCGGACCGTCTCCTGCCACCACTGGTGGCACACCTGGCGGCTGCAGATCCCGCAGCACTGGCGGCCCGGCGCCTACGTCGCCGTGCTCACCACCGCCGACATGCTGCACCGCAGCCACATCCCCTTCACGGTGCGGGACTTCGAGGACCAGAACCGCTCCGCCGAGCTGCTGCTGGTGCTCCCCGACGTGACCTGGCAGGCGTACAACCTCTTCCCCGAGGACGGCCGCAGCGGCGCCAGCCTCTACCACGCCTGGGACGGCGGCCGGCTGGTCGGCGAGCCCGAGGCGGCCGTCACCGTCTCCTTCGACCGGCCGCACGCCACGGCCGGGCTGCCGCTGCACGTCGGCCACGCCTACGACTTCATCCGCTGGGCCGAGCGCTACGGCTACGACCTCTCCTACGCCACCGCCACCGACCTGCACGCCGGCCTGGTCGACGCCTCCCGGCACCGGGCGCTGGTCTTCCCCGGCCACGACGAGTACTGGTCCGAGCCGATGCGCCGCGCCGCCGAACGGGCCCGGGACGGTGGCACCTCGCTGGTCTTCCTCTCCGCCAACACCATGTACTGGCGGGTCGAGCTGAGCCCCGGTCCCTCCGGCGAGCCCAACCGGATGCTCAACTGCCGCAAGCGCCAGAAGGTCGGCCCGGGCAGCCCGGCGGCCGGGGTGCCCGGCGCCGCCAGCGCGCTGTGGCGCGACGCCGGCGAGCCCGAGCAGCACCTGCTCGGACTGCAGTACTCCGGCCGGGTCGCCGCGCCGGTCCCGCTGGTCGCCCGGCACACCGCGCACTGGCTCTGGGACGGCACCGGTGTCCAGGAGGGCGAGGAGCTGCCCGGGCTGGTGGCGGGCGAGGCGGACCGCTACTACCCCAGGGTCGCCCTGCCCGAGCACAGCGAGCGGGTGCTGCTCGCCCACTCCCCGTACCGGGACCTGGCCGGCCGCACCCGGCACCAGGAGACCTCGCTCTACCGGGCCCCCAGCGGCGCCTACGTCTTCGCTTCCGGCACCTTCGCCTGGTCGCCCGCGCTGGACCGCCCGGGGCTCACGGACGAGCGGATCCAGCGGGCCACCGCGAACCTGCTGGACCGGCTCTGCAAGAACGGCTGACCGCTGCGGCCCGGGTCCGGCCCCCGGGCCGGACCGGTGGCCATGACAGACTCGACCCCAGTGACCTCCCCTTTCGCGCCCCACGCCCGCGAACGACCCCTGAGGACTGAGACGATCTTGAGCGGATTTGTCACCAAGCCCGAGCCGGTCCAGGTGCCCGGCCTGGTCCACCTGCACACCGGCAAGGTGCGCGACCTGTACCGCGCCGAGTCGGGTGAGCTGGTGATGGTCGCCAGCGACCGCACCTCGGCCTACGACTGGGTGCTGCCCAACGAGATCCCGGACAAGGGCCGCATCCTCACCCAGCTCTCGCTGTGGTGGTTCGAGCGGATCGCCGACATCGTGCCCAACCACGTGGTCTCCACCGAGGTCCCGGCCGGCGCCCCCGCCGACTGGAAGGGCCGCACCCTGGTCTGCCGCAGCCTGGACATGGTGCCGGTCGAGTGCGTCGCCCGCGGCTACCTGGCCGGCTCCGGCCTGGAGGAGTACCGGGCCTCCCGCACCGTCTGCGGCATCGCGCTGCCCGAGGGCCTGGACGACGGCTCCGAGCTGCCCGCCCCGATCTACACCCCCGCCCTCAAGGCCGAGGTCGGCGAGCACGACGAGAACGTCTCCTACGAGGAGACCGCCCGCCGGGTCGGCGCCGAGCTGGCCAACCAGCTCCGCCGGACCACCCTGGACGTCTACTCCCGGGCCCGGGACATCGCCCGCGGCCGGGGCATCCTGCTGGCCGACACCAAGTTCGAGTTCGGCCTGCTGGACGGCGAGCTGGTGATCGGCGACGAGGTGCTCACCCCGGACTCCTCGCGCTTCTGGCCGGCCGACGAGTGGGAGCCGGGCCACCCCCAGCCCTCCTTCGACAAGCAGATCATCCGCGACTGGCTGACCTCCCCGGCCTCCGGCTGGGACCGGAAGAGCGAGCAGCCGCCGCCGGAGCTGCCGGCCGAGGTCGTCGACCGCGTCCGTGCCAAGTACGTCGAGGCGTACGAGCGGATCACCGGCCTGACCTGGGTCTGAGACCGGGCGGGCGCCCGCGGGCCGGCGGTCAGATCCAGCCGTGCTCGCGGGCGATCCGCACCGCCGCGTGCCGGTTCTCCGCGCCCAGCTTGGCGACGGCCGAGGACAGGTAGTTGCGCACGGTGCCCTGGGAGAGCGAGGCGCGTTCCGCGATCCCGGCGATCGAGGTGCCGTCGGCGGCCAGCTCCAGCACATCGGTCTCGCGCGGGGTCAGCGGTGTCTCCCCGGCGGAGATCGCGTCCGCCGCGAGCTCCGGATCCACGTACCGGCCGCCGGCCCGGACGGTCCGGATGATCCCGGCCAGGTCCGCCGCCGAGACGGTCTTCGGCAGGAAGCCCCGGACGCCGACCTCCAGCGCCCGCTTCAGATAGCCGGGGCGGCCGTGACCGGTGACGATCATGCAGCGGCAGTCCGGCAGCAGCGCCCGCAGCCGGGTGGCCACCTCGATGCCGTCCAGACCGGGCATCTGGAGGTCCAGCACCGCGATGTCCGGCCGGTGCGCCTCGGCCATCGCCAGCGCCTCCGGGCCGGAGGCCGCCTGCGCGACCACGGCGATGTCCTCCTCCAGGGAGAGCAGCGCGGCGAGCGCGCCGCGGATCAGGTGCTCGTCGTCGGCGAGCAGGACGCGGACGGGCGCGGGGTCGGTCATCGGCGGGCCTTCCGTACGGCGGGGGTCAGAGCGGGACGCTGGCGAGCAGCCGGAAGAGCCCCGGCCCGGCGTCCGGGACGGTCAGCTCGCCGTTGTGGGCGGCGAGCCGTTCCCGCAGGCCGCTCAGGCCGGTCCCACCGCCCTGGGAGGGCAGCGGCACGGCCGGCACCCCGTCATTCTCCAGCTCCAGCAGGACCCGGCCGCCCTCGCGGCGGAGCCTGATCGAGCAGTGGCCCGCCTCGCTGTGCCGCAGCACATTGGTGGTGGCCTCGCGGATCACCCAGCCGAGCACCGACTGGACCGCCTCCGGCAGCTCCTCGGTGTGCTCGCCGAGGTCGATCTCGCAGACCACGTCGGCGGAGCGGAGCACCGCGCGGGCGCCGACCGCCTCCGCGTGCAGGGCCGCCGTGCGGTAGCCGCGGACCACGTCGCGGACCTCGCGCTGGGACTCCTGGGCGATCTGCTGCACCTCGGCCATCTGCTCGGCGGCCTCCGGGCGGCCGCGCCGGGCCAGCTGGACGGCCAGCTCGCTCTTGAGCGCGATGGTGGTGAGGTTGCGGCCCATCACGTCGTGCAGGTCTCGGGAGAACCGCAGCCGCTCCTCGGCGACGGCCAGCCGGGCCTGGGCCTCGCGGGCGGTGTCCAGCTCCTGGACCACGGACTGGAGCCAGGCGAAGCTGCGGCAGCTGCAGCCGATGAGGACCATCACCAGGCCGCTGCCGACCAGGACCCCGAGGGACGTCCCCGGGGTGGCACCGGTGAGCAGCATCGCGGGGAGGACGGCGACCAGGGCGCCGGCCCCGGCGAGGGCGGCCCGTCGCGGGGGCAGTCCGACCGAGGCCGGGCCGAAGGCGGAGAAGAGCATGGTGCTGACGACCGGGAGGGTGAAGACCACCTCCTCCCCGCCGGGGACCGGCTCGACCCGCGGGCCGAGCAGCAGCACCGCCCAGGACCCGGCCACCGCGACGACGCCGTTGACGGCGAGCCAGCGCAGATGGTCGGTGGGCCGGTTCAGGTAGTGGTCCAGCGAGGTCCGGTAGGCGCGCAGGGTGACCAGGGTGAGGGCGAGGCCGACCACCAGGGACACCCGGGCGGCCGGGTGGGCCCCGGACTCCGGGTCGGCCGAGTTGATCAGCAGGGTGACCGGCAGCGGGGCCAGCGCCATCAGATAGAGCGACCAGCGGAGGTAGAGCTCGGAGCGCTGGGGCTTGGAACGGCCCCGCCACACGCGCACCGGATTCACGACACCCATCTCTTCCGCTCCCCGTTCCGTCATGATCGTGCTGCGGCCTTCATATCAGAGGTCGAACGGGGAGCGGGCCTTCGGATCGGTACCGGCCGGACGGGCACTCAGCGGCGCGGCTCCCAGCGGAAGTACCGGACGGCGCCCCAGACCGCGAGGGCGAGCCAGACGCTCCCGGTGACCAGGTGCGGAGCCGCGGTGGCCCAGGTGCCGGCGAAACCGGTCGGGGCGGCCGAGCCGTCGGTGCCGAACCAGCCGACCCGGACCAGCTGGAAGGCCGGGGTGGCGGGCAGCAGGCGGCAGATGTCGGCGAGGCGCTCGGGCATGACCTCCAGCGGGACGAACAGCCCGGAGCCGAACTGCGTGATCAGCAGGACCGGCATGGTGGTGATGCCGGCGCTCTCCACGGTCCGGGTGAAGGCGCTGGAGACGGCGGCCAGTGCCATCAGCGTCGCGACCGCCAGGGCCAGGCCGACGACCAGCAGCAGCGGGTTGACCGGTGCGGTGAGGTCCAGGGCGGTGGCGCCGACGACACCGATCACCCCGCACATCAGCAGGGCCAGGCCGACCGAGGGGACGGCGGTGCCGACCAGGATCTCGATGTCCCTGGCCTCCCCGGTGCGCAGCCGCTTGAGGACCAGCTCGCCGCGGCGGGCCACATAGGCGGCGGTCAGGTTGTAGTAGACGACGAAGGCCAGCACCATGCCGACCGCGCCGTTGACCAGCAGCGAGTCGACGTCCAGGCCGGGGCTGCTCTCCGCCTGCTGGTCGAGGACGTTCTTGAGCCCGCCGACCAGCAGCACCGGCAGCAGTACGGCGGTGAACAGGGCGGTCCGGTTGCGGAGCAGCAGGACCCCCTCGGCCCGGCCGAGGGCGAGCAGTCGGCGGACGACGGTGCTCCGCGGCCCGACGTCGGAGGACCGGGTGCTCTGCGGACCGGCGGTGGTGGTGGCGGTGGTCATCGGGCGAGTCCGATCAGCTTGCGGCGGGCGGGGGGAGCGGCCGGGGTGTCGGCCGGGGGCCGGTGGCCGGCCTCGGAGGCGATGGCGAGGAAGGCCTCTTCCAGCGAGGCGCTGCGGGCGTCGAGGGCGCCGAGCGCGATCCCGTGCCGGTCGGCCCAGCCGAGCAGCTCGGTCAGGGTGGCCTGGAGGGCGGGCGTCTTGACGGTGACCTTCCGGCCGTCGACGGTGACCGTGGTGCCGGCCAGCGGCGGGAGGGAGGTGCCGGTGAACGCGGGGAGCTCGAAGCCGATCCGGGACGGGCGCCCGGCGATCACCTCGGCCACCGTGCCGGCCGCGACGATCTGCCCGTCGTGCATGATCGCCAGCCGGTCGGCGAGCTCCTCGGCCTCCTCCAGGTAGTGCGTGGTGAGCAGCACCGTGGTGCCCTCGGCGCGCAGCTCGCGGACCAGCTGCCAGACGGCGGCGCGGGCCTCCGGGTCGAGGCCGGTGCTCGGCTCGTCCAGGAACAGCACCTCGGGCCGTCCGAGCAGGGCCATCGCCAGGTCGAGGCGGCGGCGCTCGCCGCCGGAGAGCTGCTTGACCCGGACGCCGCGGCGGTGGCCGAGGCCGACCAGCTCCAGCGCCTCGTCCAGGGGGCGGGCGTGGCTGGTGATGCCGGCCCAGGCGCGGCCGGTCTCGCCGACGGTGAGGTCGCCGGGGAAGCCGCCCTCCTGGAGCATGATGCCGATCCGGGGGCGGACGGCGGCCCGCTCCTGGTGCGGGTCGTGCCCGAGCACCCGGACCCGGCCCTCGGTCGGGGCGGCGAGGCCCTCGATGAGTTCCATGGTGGAGGTCTTGCCGGCCCCGTTGGTGCCCAGCAGGGCGAACAGCTCGCCGCGGCCGACGGTGAGGTCGACGCCGCGGACCGCGTGGTAGCGGTCACTGCCGGCGCCGTAGTGGCGGTGCAGGTCGGTGACCTCGATCACGTGGTCGCCGGCGGCGTGGGGCTGGCTCGTTTCCATGCCTCAAGCCTTCCGCCGACCGGGCCGCGCGGGCAGTGCGCGGTCTCACCGGAACCCGGTGCGGATCCACGGGTGGGCGATGACAAATGTCATGGGTGCCGTCGCGATTCCGCCGGGGCGGGAAACGCCGAAGGGCCCTCTCTTCCGAGAGGACCCTTCGCACT
>NZ_JZWY01000099.1:0-9122 GCF_000966955.1 Streptomyces sp. NRRL S-495 | reverse complement strand
ATTCGAACTCGCGACCCTCACCTTGGCAAGGTGATGCTCTACCAACTGAGCCACGTCCGCAGGATGGAACTATTGAGTTGTGCTCGCTACTGCGAGCGGACGACGAGATTCGAACTCGCGACCCTCACCTTGGCAAGGTGATGCTCTACCAACTGAGCCACGTCCGCCTGGTGCCTGGGGCACCTGCCGCCTCTCCGGATCTCTCCGTTGCGGCGACGAGGAATACTCTACAGCATCTTTCGGGGTGGTCGCCCCACCCTTCGATCGAGGGTGGGGCGACCGGGGCCGGGGCGGTCAGTTCGCCTCGGCGAAGGCCTCGTAGACGTGCTTCGGGATGCGGCCGCGGGCGGGCAGCTCCATGCCGCGGGACTGGGCCCAGGCGCGCACGGCGGCCGGGTCGGGGGTGAGGGCGGTGCGGCGGAAGGACTTTCCGGTACGGCTCTGGCGGCGGCCGGCCGCGACGAACGGGGCGAGGGCCTCCCGCAGCTTTTCCGCGTTGTCCACGGACAAATCGATCTCGTACGACTTCCCGTCGACGCCGAAGTGGACGGTTTCTGCGGCTGCGCCGCCGTCCAGGTCGTCGGAGAGCGTGACAACTACACGCTGAGCCATGGGTGTCAATCCTCTCGGGCAATTCGGCCGACAAGGGCGCGGGTGCGCCCCGGGGCCTGATGTGCACCCTTCGCGCAAGCGCATACGGGCAGGCCGGATGGCCGTGCCGGATACGCAGCACTCACCGCGGCAGGTGGCCCTATTCTGCACCCGAAGCGGGGAGAAATCGAAGAGTCCGGCTTTCTTTTCCGGATATTCACGTGTCTTCGCCGGGTGCCGGATACCGGTGCACTCGACTGGCCGATCTGTCCGGAGTGCCGGTATTCGGGTGCTCTTCGGTGGTTCTCGCGGGGGTTCCGGAATCCGGCGAAAAGGGGCACCCGGCGGGGGGTGGCGGCCGGGTGGAGCCCTTGTGGCGTAAGGGTCGTCGGTCTACGCGCGTCACCATCCCCGGCCAGCAAACACGCTCGAAACCCCCGGTAGTCTGGAGTTCCCCCGCCTCACGAAGACACCACCGGGAGTGCCAGTGGCACGCGTCGTAGTCGACGTCATGCTCAAGCCGGAGATCCTCGACCCCCAGGGACAGGCGGTGCAGCGCGCGCTGCCCCGTCTCGGATTCACCGGGATCTCCGACGTCCGCCAGGGCAAGCGTTTCGAGCTGGAGCTGGAGGGCCCGGTCGACGACGCCGCGCTCGCCCGTATCCGCGAAGCCGCCGAGACCTTTCTCGCCAACACCGTGATCGAGGACTTCACCGTCCGCGTCGAGGAGGACGGCAAGTGACCACCCGCGTCGGCGTCGTCACTTTCCCCGGCTCCCTCGACGACCGCGACGCCCGGCGCGCGGTCCGCCTGGCCGGCGCCGAGCCGGTCGCCCTCTGGCACCGTGACAAGGATCTCCACCAGGTCGACGCCGTCGTCCTGCCGGGCGGATTCAGTTACGGCGACTATCTGCGCTGCGGTGCGATCTCCCGGTTCTCGCCGGTGATGGAGACCGTCATCGAGCAGGCCCGGCAGGGAATGCCCGTTCTCGGTATCTGCAACGGCTTCCAGGTGCTGTGCGAATCCCACCTGCTGCCCGGCGCGCTCACCCGCAACGACTCGCTGCACTTCGTCTGCCGCGACCAGAAGCTGCGGATCGAGAACAACGGCACCGCCTGGACCCGGGATTACACCCCCGGGCAGGAAATCGTCGTGCCGCTGAAGAACGGCGAGGGCCGCTTCGTCGCCGACGAGCGGGTCCTGGACGAGCTGGAGGCCGAGGGCCGGGTGGTCGCCCGTTACCTCGACGTCAACCCCAACGGTTCGTACCGTGACATCGCCGGCATCACCAACGCCGCCGGCAATGTCGTCGGTCTGATGCCGCACCCCGAGCACGCCGTGGAGCCGCTCACCGGTCCCACCACCGAGGGCCTGGGCTTCTTCACTTCCGTACTGAAGCAGCTGGTGAACGCCTGATGAGCCTCGACACCGTCAAGAACGCCGAGCAGACCCCGGACGCCGCCCAGCCCTGGGCCGAGCTCGGCCTCAAGCAGGACGAGTACGCCCGGATCCGGGAGATCCTCGGCCGCCGCCCGACCGGCGCGGAACTCGCCATGTACTCGGTCATGTGGTCGGAGCACTGTTCGTACAAGAGCTCCAAGGTCCACCTGAAGCAGTTCGGCGACAAGAAGCCCGAGACGGACGCCATGCTCGTCGGCATCGGCGAGAACGCCGGTGTGGTCGACGTCGGCCAGGGTTACGCGGTCACCTTCAAGGTCGAGTCGCACAACCACCCGTCGTACATCGAGCCCTACCAGGGCGCGGCCACCGGCATCGGCGGCATCGTCCGCGACATCCTGGCGATGGGCGCCCGCCCGGTCGCCGTGATGGACCCGCTGCGGTTCGGCGCGGCCGACCACCCGGACACCCGGCGCGTGCTGCCCGGGATCGTCGCGGGCATCGGCGGCTACGGCAACTGCCTGGGCCTGCCGAACATCGGCGGCGAGGTCGTCTTCGACTCCTGCTACCAGGGCAACCCGCTGGTCAACGCGCTCTGCGTGGGTGTCATGAAGCACGAGGACATCCACCTCGCGCAGGCCTCCGGCGCCGGCAACAAGGTCGTCCTGTACGGCGCCCGCACCGGTGGCGACGGCATCGGCGGCGTCTCGGTGCTCGCCTCCGAGACCTTCTCCGAGACCTTCGACGACACCAAGCCGGCCAAGCGCCCGGCGGTCCAGGTCGGCGACCCGTTCCAGGAGAAGCTCCTGATCGAGTGCACCCTGGAGATCTTCCGGGAGAAGCTGGTCAAGGGCATCCAGGACCTCGGCGGCGCCGGGCTGTCCTGCGCCACCTCCGAGCTGGCCTCGGCCGGCTCCGGCGGCATGCGGATCGACCTCGACACGGTGCACCTGCGCGACCACACGCTCTCGCCCGAGGAGATCCTCATGAGCGAGTCGCAGGAGCGCATGTGCGCGATCGTCGAGCCGGACAAGATCGACCGCTTCCTGGAGATCTGCGAGAAGTGGGACGTCATCGCCAACGTCATCGGTGAGGTCACCGACGGCGAGCGGCTGGAGATCTTCTGGCACGGCGAGCTCGTGGTGGACGTGCCCCCGCGCACCGTCGCCCACGAGGGCCCGACCTACCAGCGCCCGTACGCCCGCCCGAGCTGGCAGGACGCGCTGCAGGCCGACGCCCCGACGGCCGAGCGGCTGGCCCGCCCGACCACCGGCGAGGGCCTCAAGGCCGACCTGCTGAAGCTCGCCTCGCACCCGAACCAGGCCTCCAAGTCCTGGATCACGGACCAGTACGACCGGTACGTGCTCGGCAACACCGTGCTCTCGCACGGCGAGGACTCGGGCATGATCCGGATCGACGACGAGACCAACCTCGGCGTCTCGGTCGCCACCGACGGCAACGGCCGTTACACCAAGCTGGACCCGTACACCGGTGCCCAGCTGGCCCTCGCCGAGGCGTACCGCAACGTCGCGGCCGGCGGTGCCAAGCCGCTCGCCGTCTCGGACTGCCTCAACTTCGGCTCCCCCGAGGACCCGGACGTGATGTGGCAGTTCGCCGAGGCCACCCGCGGTCTCGCCGACGCCTGCCTGACCCTGGGCACCCCGGTGACCGGCGGCAACGTCTCGCTGTACAACCAGACCGGCGAGGTCGCCATCCACCCGACCCCCGTGGTCGCGGTGCTCGGCGTCATCGACGACGTCACCCGCCGCACTCCGATGGCGTTCGCCGAGGAGGGGCAGCTGCTCTACCTGCTCGGCGACACCGAGGACGAGCTGGGCGGCTCGGCCTGGTCGCAGGCGGTCCACGACCACCTGGGCGGCCTGCCGCCCAAGGTCGACCTGGAGCGCGAGCGGCTGCTCGGCGAGATCCTGATCGCCGGCTCCCGGGACGGCATGGTCGACGCCGCGCACGACCTCTCCGACGGCGGCCTGGGCCAGGCGCTGGTGGAGAGCTGCCTCAAGGGCGGCCGGGGTGCCCGGATCGTCGTGCCCGAGGGCATGGACCCGTTCGTGTTCCTGTTCTCCGAGTCGGCCGGCCGCGCCGTCGTGGCCGTGCCGCGCAGCGAGGAGCTCCGGTTCAACGACATGTGCACCGCGCGGGGCCTGCCGGCCGTCCGCATCGGTGTGGTGGACGGCGACTCCCTGGACGTCCAGGGGCAGTTCACCGTCCCGCTGGCGGAGCTGAAGGACGCCCACACCGGCGTCATCGAGGCCCTGCTGGCCTGAGTCGGCCCCTTCTTCCACGGGCGGACGGTTCGCGAGAACCGTCCGCCCGTGGGCGTATGTTGGGGGCCATGCCTCCCAAGTCCCGTACCTACCAGCCCGCCAGGGTGGCCGCCGCGCTCGCGGCGCAGACCGGCGCGCTGCGCGACGCCGTCCGGCGGCTGTGCGAACGCCCCGACGCCGAGGAGTGCCTGGCCCGGCCGACCAGGCTGGGGGAGTGGCGGGTGCGCGAACTGCTGGCACACCTGGCCGTCCAGATCGAGTGGCTGCCGGCGCATCTCGACGATCCGGCGGAGGGCCGGCCGCCGCTGGACCTGCCGCGGTGGGTGGAGCGGGTCGGCGCCCTTGCCCCGCTGCTCGACGACCAGGCCCGTGCGCGGGCGGCGGACGGGTTCGAGGGTGACCCGGTCTCGGTGGCGGCGGCCTTCGACCGTGCCGCCGACGCGCTGCTCGGCGCCCTGGCCCGGCCGGAGGCGGCCGATCCGGCCCGCCGCTTCGAGATCCGGCTCGGCTCGATGGCGCTCACCGAGTTCCTGGTGACCCGGCTGGTCGAGACCGTCGTGCACGCCGACGACCTGGCCGACGCGCTCCGTCCCGACGTGCTCGGTCCCGACACCTTCCCGCACGACCGGCAGGCGGTGGCCGCCGTGACCAGGATGCTCGCCGACGCCTTCGCCGAGCTGGTGCCCGGCGGCGCGGTGGAACTCCGGGTGCCCCCGTACGCGGTGGTGCAGGCCGTCGAGGGGCCGAGGCACACCCGTGGCACCCCGCCGAACGTGGTCGAGACCGATCCGCTGACCTGGATCCGGCTGGCCACCGGCCGTGCCGACTGGGCGGACGCGGTCGACTCCGCCGCGCTGTCGGCCAGTGGCGAGGCGCTGTCGGCCAGTGGCGAGCGCAGCGATCTGCGGGCCCACCTGCCACTGCTGGGCTGAGAGCGGCTCTGCTCCGGCCGGGCGTTCCTGTGGGCGTTCCCGCTCCGGTCGACCGGCCCCGCCGGGCCTCAGGGGACCGCGGGACCGCTCAGATAGCCGCCGTCGGCGCTGTACGGCCAGGCGTTGGCCGTACAGCCCTTGAGGCCGTAGATCTGCTGCATCATCGCGGGCGCCGGCTTGCCGGGGCCGGGGCAGCCCTCGTGGCCGTGGCCGATCCGGTGGCCGACCTCGTGGTTGATCACCAGGGCCCGGTACTCGTCGATCGGACCGCTGAACTGGGGCGAGCCGATGGTCCAGCGCTTGACGTTGACCACCACCTGGTTGCCGACGTTGCAGTTCACCTCGCCGTGGGTGTCCAGACCGGCCGCGCCGCAGATCCGGTCCACGGTGGCGGCGGAGGCGATCTTCACGGTGAAGTCGTAGGCACCGGTGGAGACCAGCTGGAAGCCGTTCTTGCGGTCGTTGGTCCAGCCGCGCTTGTCGGCGAGGATGCCCTGGATCTGGGTGGCGGAGGCCGTCGGATCGATGCCGATGCCGTCCTCGACCTCGACCCGGTAGCGGCGGACGGTGCCCCGGCCGACCGGGTCGGCGGAGCCCTGGGCGACGGTGAAGGTGCCGGCGCCCTTGGCCGGCGGGGTCTCCGGGCCGCCCGGCTGCGGGGCGGCGGTGGGTGCGGGCGGTGCGGTGGGCGTGACCGGAGCGCTGGGCGTGGCCGGTGCCGGGGCGGCGGAGGCCGGGGGCCCGGACTGCGGCGCCGAGGGCACCGGGCCGGCGGGAGCGGCCGGGGCGGCGGCGGTGCCGTCCGGCGGGGCGACCCTGGCCTGGGCGGTCCGGTCGGCGCCGGGCAGTGCGTCGGGGCGGTTCAGGACGAACAGGGTGCCGCCGAGGATCAGCACCGCGGCGACCAGCGCGGTGAGCATGCCGGGCCCGAGCCGGCGGCGGGGCGGGCGTCGACGGCGGGAGCCCGCCCCGCCGCGGGGCCGACCGCCGGATCCGCCCGCGCGGCGCGCTGGGCGTCCCCCGGGGTGTGCGGCGGTACGGGAACGGCGGACGGGACTGCTTGCGGGCACGCTGGGGCTTTCTGTCGACCCGTGGGGCCGCGAAACCTCGAACTGACGTGCGCGCCCCCCTGGCCCGCCCACCCTGGCATGGCGGACCGGTGAATGTCCATGTACGAGGTATGCACAGAACGGACAAAAACCGCCCCCGGTGCCCGACAGGGCACCGGGGGCGGCGGGTCACGGGCGGGCCGGGCACCGGCCGTCCGGGTGTCAGCCCAGGGTCGCGGCGGCGGTCGGCGAGCTGTCCCGGAGGAACTGCGCGCAGCGCTCCGCCTCCTCCTTCTCCTCGATCGCGGCGGCGGCCCGGCCGAGCGCGTGCAGCGCCCGCAGGAAGCCGCGGTTCGGCTCGTGCTCCCACGGCACCGGGCCGTGGCCCTTCCAGCCGCTGCGGCGCAGCGCGTCCAGGCCGCGGTGGTAGCCGGTGCGGGCGTAGGCGTAGGACTCCACGACCCGGCCGGCCGCGAAGGCGTCGTCGGCGAGCTGGGCCCAGGCCAACGAGGAGGTCGGGAACTTCGCCGCCACCTCGGCCGGGGAGGCGCCGCCGGCCAGCAGCTCCAGCGGGCCGGGTTCGGCGGGCAGGTGCGTCGGGGCGGGACCCCCGAGGAGGTTCTCGTGAATGCTCATGCCCCCCAGTGAACCACCGGGGGGCATGGACGCAGGACCACTGGGGGCAGGGGCCGCTACTTCAGGCGGTTGCCCGCCGAACGCAGCTGCTGGGCGGCCTCCAGCACGCGCGAGGCCATGCCGGCCTCGGCGAGCTTGCCCCAGGTGCGCGGGTCGTAGGTGTTCTTCCGGCCGACCTCGCCGTCGACCTTCAGCACACCGTCGTAGTTCTGGAACATGTGCGCCACGACGGGGCGGGTGAAGGCGTACTGGGTGTCGGTGTCCAGGTTCATCTTCACGACGCCGTTCTCCAGCGCGGTGGCGATCTCCTCGGCGGTCGAGCCGGAGCCGCCGTGGAAGACGAAGTCGAACGGGTCGTTCTTGCTGTACTGCTTGCCGATCGCGTCCTGGAGCTCGCGCAGCAGTTCCGGCTTCAGCACGACGTTGCCCGGCTTGTAGACGCCGTGCACATTGCCGAAGGAGGCGGCCAGCAGGTAGCGGCCCTTCTCGCCCAGGCCCAGGGCCTCGGCGGTGCGGACGGCGTCGTTGACGGTGGTGTACAGCTCGTCGTTGATCTCGTGGGTGACGCCGTCCTCCTCACCACCGGTCGGGGTGATCTCGACCTCGAGGATGATCTTGGCGGCGGCGGCCTGGGCGAGCAGCTCCTGGGCGATGGCCAGGTTGTCGCTCAGGGTCTCGGCGGAGCCGTCCCACATGTGCGACTGGAAGAGCGGGTTCTGGCCCTTGGCCACGCGCTCGGCGGAGATCGCCAGCAGCGGGCGGACGTAGCCGTCCAGCTTGTCCTTCGGGCAGTGGTCGGTGTGCAGCGCGACGGTGATGTCGTACTTGGCGGCGACGATGTGCGCGAACTCGGCGAGCGCGACGGCGCCGGTCACCATGTCCTTGTTGTGCTGGCCGCCCAGGAACTCCGCGCCGCCGGTCGAGATCTGGATGATGCCGTCGCTCTCGGCCTCGGCGAAGCCGCGCAGCGCGGCGTGCAGGGTCTGCGAGGAGGTCACGTTGATCGCCGGGTAGGCGAACTTGCCCGCCTTGGCCCGGTCCAGCATCTCGTTGTAGATCTCGGGAGTTGCGATGGGCATGCGAATCCGCTCCTGTCGGTGTGCGGCGTACGGACGGTGCTGTCCGACGCTGTGTACGCCTGGTGACGACTCCGGGGTACCGGGGCCGGTGCGCGGCTCTGCGGTGCGGCTGACCGGTACCGAGGTTAGAGGCAGCGGCCGCGGAGCGGCGATGAGGGTGTTCGCCACCGCGGGCCGGTCGCCGGTGCCATCTTCCCAGAATGCCCACCGCCTCCACCATGCGGCCCGCCAGTCGGGACGGGCGCCCCGGCGGCCCGCCCTTCCCGAGGCCGCGTCCCGGGTGCGGCGGTGACGTGCGACGAAAGGATGAGCACCCACCGACCCCCTGGGGCGAGGCTCGAACAAAGACGGGCCCGCTATCCTGCGGCCGTGGACTACAACCAGCTGGCCGTCAATCTGCTCGACGCCAAATCACTGATCTCGTCCCTCGGTGCGATCGGGCTGATCGCGATCATCTTCGCGGAGACCGGCCTGCTGGTCGGGTTCTTCTTCCCGGGTGACTCGCTGCTCATCATCGCGGGTGTCGCCGCCTCGAGCGCCGCCTCGTCGGTCCTCGGCGAGGGCCACCGACTGCCGATCGCGACCCTGCTGATCGGGGCGCCGATCGCGGCGATCGCCGGTGCCCAGCTCGGGCACCAGATCGGGGTGAAGGTCGGACCGAAGATGTTCGACAAGCCCGAATCGAAGATCTTCAAGCGCGAGTACGTGCAGAAGGCCGAGGAGTACTTCAACCGCTTCGGCCCCGGCAAGGCCGTCGTGCTCGCCCGTTTCATGCCGATCGTCCGGACCTTCCTGAACCCGGTCGCGGGCACGCTGGAGATGCCGGCCAGGACCTTCTTCCTCTGGAACGTCGTCGGCGGCGTGCTGTGGACCGAGTCGATGCTGCTGATCGGCTACTTCTTCGGTGACGCGCTCGCCCCGGTGATCGACAAGTACCTGATTCCGGCCGTGCTGCTGATCGTGCTGCTCTCCATCTCGCCGATGCTGGTCGAGGTGCTCCGCGAGCGCCGGAAGAAGAAGGCCGGCGGCCCCGAGGCCGAGAACGCCGACACCGTCCAGGCCGGCGGCGGCCGGCACCGGCGCGACTGAGCCTTCCACCGAGCACAACGGCCGGGGCCCGGTGCTGTTTCTGTCTCTTATACACATCTCTGA
>NZ_JZWY01000090.1:0-47577 GCF_000966955.1 Streptomyces sp. NRRL S-495 | reverse complement strand
TCGTCCTGCTCACAGCGGTAGCGGTGGGATTCGAACCCACGGTGAAGTTGCCCCCACACACGCTTTCGAGGCGTGCTCCTTTGGCCGCTCGGACACGCTACCGAGGGGAACTCTACCGGACGGGTGGCGCGGGAACGAAATCCGTATCCGGGGGCGGCCGCGGGGTGCGGGTCAGCGCTGGGTGTCGAAGAAGGCGCGGAGCTGCTCGCCGCATTCGTCGGCGAGGACGCCCGGGATCACCTCGGGGCGGTGGTTGAGCCGCCGGTCGCGCATCACGTCGAAGAGCGAGCCGGCCGCGCCGGCCTTCTCGTCGAGGGCGCCGTAGACCACGCGGTCGATCCGGGAGAGCACGATCGCGCCCGCGCACATGGTGCAGGGCTCCAGGGTGACGACGAGGGTGCAGCCGCTCAGCCGCCATTCGCCGACCCTGCGCGCGGCCGCGCGGACCGCGACCACCTCGGCGTGGCCGGTCGGGTCGCCGACGGCCTCCCGCTCGTTGTGGCCCCGGCCGATGATCTCGCCGTCCGGGCCGAGGACGAGCGCCCCGACCGGGACGTCCCCGGTGGCCGGCGCCAGGGCGGCCTCGGCGATGGCGAGGCGCATCGGCGCCGCCCAGCGGTCGCGGACCGGATCGGGGCGGACGGGAGCGGGCAGCGGTGGGATCGGGTGGGCGGACTGCATGGCATCCAGTGTCGGGTACGGCGGGAGCCCGTCCGTCCGGGCGGTGGCCACGGGGCGTTACCGGACGGCCTCCAGGACCTCGCCGCAGCCGAGCGCCTCGGCGATCTCCTCCAGGGCGTCGCCGGGCACCGCGCCCTCGCCGCTGAGGGAGAGCAGGGCGTCCGCGGCGAGTCCGAACTCGGTCAGCAGGTGGGCGTCGCCGAGCGGGCCGACCGGGACCCCGTTGTGGCCCTCGCCCTCCTCGTCGTCCTGCTCCTCGGCCTCGGCCTCCTCCTCCAGCTCGGCGACCAGGTTGTCGAGGTCGCCGAACTCGCTCTCCCCGGCCTGGTCCACCAGTTCGTCGGTGAGTACCGAGCCGTAGGAGCTGCGGGCGGCGGCGGCGCCGTCCGACACGAAGATGCGCGGGTCCTCCTCGCCGTCCACCCGGAGGATGGCGAACCAGGCGTCCTCCTGTTCGATGAAGACCAGGACGCTGTCGTCGTCCTGGGCCGCCCCGCGGGCCAGATCGGTCAGGTCGGCGAGGGTTTCGACGGAGTCGAGCTCCGTCTCGCTCACATCCCAACCGTCCTCGGAGCGAGCAAGCACTGCAGCGAAGTACGCCACCAGGGACACTCCCAAGATCTCGTCTCGGCTGTCGGCGCGCACGGGCGACGCGGAACTGGCCGCCCCCACGCCAGAGGCGGCCCGCTGTTCGGACCGTCCCATCGGAATCGTGACAGAAAGCCAGGCTCTGCGGGGGGTGTTCTGCAGCGCGTCTTTGCAGGTCGTGTCGGAAGGGTTGGCCGCCGGACGGTGTACGGCGACCGGGCGGCAGCGGGACTGTGGAGAACCCGTGGAGAGCCCGTCAGATCCGGAAGGTTCGCATCCGCATCGCCTCGCGCATCCGGCGTTCCTTGGTGCGGCGGGGCTGGACCCGCTCGCGCAGTTCGCGGGCCTCGGTGAGTTCGCGCAGGAAGACAGCGCGGCGCCTGCGGCGCTCCGTCTCGGTCTCCGGACGGTCCGGGGGCGGGCCCGAGAGGCCGCCCGACGAGGTCGAGGCCTCGTCCGCCGAGCCGTTCCCGTGGTTCGGGTTGCTCGTCATAGGACCTGACTTTCCCAGATCGGCCGGGTTGATACCACAGGAGGCCGTTCCGTCCGGACATTCGCGGTGCGTCACCGCGCGTCACGGCAGAGTGAGCACCGGCCCGGACGGCGCGCGGCGCGGCCTGGCACGGCGTGTCGTACGGGCGTCCGGGCGCGGGCTAACCTCGACGCATGCGGATCCACGTCGTCGACCACCCCCTGGTCGCCCACAAGCTCTCCACCCTGCGCGACGAGCGCACCGACTCGCCGACCTTCCGTCGCCTGACCGACGAGCTGGTGACCCTCCTCGCGTACGAGGCCACCCGGGACGTCCGCACCGAGGAGGTGGAGATCACCACCCCGGTGGCCGTCACCACCGGTACCCGGCTGTCCTACCCGCGCCCGCTGGTGGTGCCGATCCTGCGGGCCGGCCTCGGCATGCTGGACGGCATGACCCGGCTGCTGCCGACCGCCGAGGTCGGCTTCCTGGGCATGGTGCGCAACGAGGAGACCCTGGAGGCCTCCACCTACGCCACCCGGATGCCGGACGACCTGTCCGGCCGCCAGGTGTACGTGCTCGACCCGATGCTGGCCACCGGCGGCACGCTGGTCGCGGCGATCCGGATGCTGATCGAGCGCGGCGCCACCGATGTCACCGCCGTGGTGCTGCTGGCCGCCCCGGAGGGCGTCGCGGTGATGGAGCGCGAGCTGTCCGGCCTGCCGGTCACCGTGGTCACCGCGGCCGTCGACGAGCGGCTGAACGAGAACGGCTACATCGTCCCGGGCCTCGGCGACGCCGGCGACCGGCTGTACGGCACGGCGGGCTGAACCCGTCCGGACACGGATGCGAAGGAGCCCCCCGGTGCTGAGCCGGGGGGCTCCTTCGCGTTCCGGTCCGGGCTCGCGGCCCGGACGGGTCAGCAGCTGCCGGTGCTGCTCGGGGCGGGGACCGGCCGGGTGGCCAGGGCCAGTGCGGCGGCGGCCTGGGTGTCGTCGAGCAGCGTGTTGTAGCTGTCGCCGATGACGAAGTCCACGGTGCCGTCGGTCCGGGCGTCGGCGGTGCTGGTGGCACCGGCGATCACCGAGCCGACCAGGGTGGACGCCCCGGCGCCGGCCGGGCCGGCGATCACCTGGGCGGTGCCGGGCACCTTCTTGTCCAGCTCCGCCGGGGCGTTGCCGACCTTGCCGATGGTGAAGCCGCGCTTCTTGAGCTCCTCGGCGGTACGGGCGGCCAGGCCCGCCTTGGCGGTCGCGTTGTAGACGTTCACGGTGACGGCCGCGGGCTGTGGGACCGCCGCGGGGTCGATCGGGGCGGCGGCCGAGCCGGGTACGGTCGGCGCCTCCGGGGTCGGGGCGGCCAGCGGTTTGCCGGAGGGTCCGGCGCAGGCCTGGGAGGAGGCGTTCTTGCCCTTGCCGCTGAAGATGTCCCAGAGCTGGACGCCGCCGAGGCCGATCAGCGCCAGCGCGAGCAGCGCGCCGAGCAGCGCGAAGACCTTGCGGCTCTTCTTCGGTGGGCGGCCCAGCCGCGGATAGGCGTTGCCGGTGATCCGGTACTGCTTCCCCTTCAGACCTTGGGGAGTCAACATGCTCACGGTTTGTCTCCCCCTCGTGCCAGGGCGGGGATCGGGTGAAGGTGGGGCGCGGCGTCGCGGGAAGGCGTTCGCGGCCGTAGTCAGCAGATTAGTGCCGTACGGCCGTGAAGGTACTAAACGATCATCATCCGGAGTACTCCGGGACCCGAATGGCGGCACCCCGGTACGAACGGACCGCCCCCCGGTACTGACCGGGGGGCGGTCCGACACGTGCGGCCGGGTGAACCGGCCCGGTGGTCATTCCATTTCGAGGACACGGGCGTGCAGCACCTGGCGCTGCTGGAGCGCGGCGCGGACCGCGCGGTGCAGTCCGTCCTCCAGGTACAGGTCGCCGTGCCACTTCACGACATGCGCGAAGAGGTCCCCGTAGAAGGTGGAGTCCTCCGCCAGGAGGGTCTCCAGATCCAGTTGTCCCTTGGTGGTCACCAGCTGGTCGAGTCGCACCGGGCGCGGGGCGACGTCCGCCCACTGGCGGGTGCTGGTACGGCCGTGATCCGGGTACGGCCGACCATTGCCGATGCGCTTGAAGATCACACGGAAAGCCTACCGTTTGGGCGGCGGATGGCCCAGCAGCCGTGGCGTCGCCACGCGCACCGGTGCGAGCTGCGGGCGGGGGAATGCGGCTGTTTCATGGGAAATGTCGTGTAGATCCCTCGGGATCGATGCCCGTTCCTCCGGCCCGCGGGGCCGCCGCACCGCCCGGGAGGGTGCCCGATGTCCGCTCTCGTTCCGTCCGTCGTCCGGGAGATCGCCGACGGGTACGCCTTTTCCGGGCCCGCGCTGGACCTCGGCGCGGTGCTGCTGGACGGCACCGCGTACGCCGATGCCCCGGTGCGGGTGCCGCTCGCGGTGCTCAACCGGCACGGGCTGGTGGCGGGGGCCACCGGCACCGGCAAGACCAAGACCCTCCAGCTGATCGCCGAGCAGCTGTCCGCCCAGGGCGTGCCGGTGTTCCTCGCCGACATCAAGGGCGACGTCTCCGGGGTGGCCGCCCCCGGCGAGCCGGGGGAGCGGACCGCCGCCCGGGCCGCCGAGGTGGGCCAGGACTGGCGGCCGCACGGCTGCCCGGCCGAGTTCTACGCGCTCGGCGGCCTGGGCAGCGGCATCCCCCTCCGGGCGACCGTGACCAGCTTCGGCCCGCTGCTGCTGGCCAAGGTGCTGGACCTGAACGAGACCCAGGAGTCCTCGCTCGGTCTGGTCTTCCACTACGCCGACCGCAACGGCCTGGAGCTGTACGACCTCAAGGACCTCACGGCGGTCATCACCTTCCTCACCTCGCCCGAGGGCAAGGAGGAGCTGAAGGGCATCGGCGGCATCTCCGCCGCCACCGCCGGGGTGATCCTGCGCTCGCTCACCCTGCTGGAGAACGAGGGGGCGGGGGCGTTCTTCGGCGAGCCGGAGTTCGACACCGCCAAGCTGCTCCGGACTGCGGACGGGGGCGAGGGCGTGGTCTCGGTGCTGGAGCTGCCGGCGGTGCAGGACCGGCCGCAGCTGTTCTCGACCTTCCTGATGTGGCTGCTCGCCGACCTCTACCAGGAGCTGCCGGAGGTCGGGGACCTCGACCGGCCGAAGCTGGTGTTCTTCTTCGACGAGGCGCACCTGCTGTTCAAGGGCGCCTCCAAGTCCTTCCTGGAGGCGATCACCCAGACCGTCCGGCTGATCCGTTCGAAGGGGGTCGGGATCTTCTTCGTCACCCAGACGCCGAAGGACGTGCCGGCGGACGTGCTGGCGCAGCTGGGCAACCGGGTGCAGCACGCGCTGCGGGCGTTCACCCCGGACGACGCCAAGGCGCTGAAGGCGACCGTCTCGACCTTCCCGAAGTCGCCCGCCTACGACCTGGGGGAGGTGCTGACCTCGCTCGGGACCGGCGAGGCGGTGGTCACGGTGCTGTCCGAGAAGGGCGCGCCGACGCCGGTGGCGGCGACCAGGCTGCGGGCACCGCAGTCGCTGATGGGGCCGATCGGGCCGGCGGTGCTGCAGGCCGCGGTGGACGGGTCGGCGCTGGCCGGGAAGTACCGGGACGCGATCGACCGGGAGTCGGCGTACGAGAAGCTGGCGGCGCGGGCGGCCCGGCCGGAGGCGGAGCCGGTGCCGGCGCCCGCGGGTGGTGCGGAACCGGCGCGGGAGCGGTCGTCGGAGCGGGCGCAGGGGGGTGGCGGGCTGCTGGGGTCGCTGATGAGCAACCCGGCGCTCAAGTCCTTCGCCCGGTCCGCCGGGACACAGCTCGGGCGGGAGATCTCCCGGAGCCTGTTCGGGACCTCCCGGCGGCGCCGGTGAAGGGCCGGTCGGGGCCGCCGGTGACGGGCCGGCCGGGGCCTCAGGCCAGCGCGGCGCCGATCCGGTCCAGCGAGGACAGCCGCATCAGGCCGTAGTGGTAGAACTCGACCTCCGGCACGCCCAGGCCGCGCAGCACGGCGATCTTGGCGGCGAGGTCGGCCGCGCCGTCGCAGTCCGAGGCCATCGGGCGCAGGATCACCGCCATGTCCTGGGGGCGCACCCCGTGCAGGGCGAAGGCGGCGACCTTCTCGCGGACCGCCTCGGGCGTGCGGGCGTAGCCGAGGGTCTCGATCTGGTGGGCGGCCTTCGCCAGCCCCGGCAGGTCGATCCCGGACAGCCAGCCGGTGCCCGGGCCGCCGCCGTCCATGAAGCTCAGCCGCATGCCGTGGCGGGTCGCCTCCTCGGCCAGTTCGGCGGCCAGCGAGGTGACCGTCGCGGCCGAGGCGTCCACGTACGCGGCGACCGCGCCGTCCGCCAGCTCGTCCAGCGCGGCCGGCTCGGCGGCCGCCGCCTCGTCGGCCAGCCGGCGGCGGACCTCGGCGCGGACCGTCGCGGCCACCTCCTCGGCGGGGACGCCCGCCCGGACGGCGGCGGCCCGGCAGTGCGCGCAGAAGCAGAGCCCGAGCAGCGCCTCGGCGGCCGGGCCCAGCTCCTCGAAGTAGCGCTCGTGGTGGTAGCCGTGGCGCAGGCCGTGGAAGTGCAGCGACTCCGCCCGGATCGCGTCCACGCCGTACCGGGCCAGCTCGGTGACCAGGGTGCGGGCGTACTCGCGGACCTCCGGGTGGGCCGGGCACAGCTCGGTGAGGTGGCGGTCGCCGAAGGCGTTGGCGGGGGCGCAGTCCGGGTGCTCGAAGCCGAGCCGGTCGTTGTGGCAGAAGACCGTCCACGCGTGCAGCTTCAGGCCGCGCCGGCGGGCCTCCGCGGCGGCCTCGGTGAAGGGGTCGCGGTCGCCGATCGCGGTGGACGGCGCGGGCCGCAGCCGGCGGCCGGACCAGCGGGCCGGGTCGGGGCGGAAGTACGCCGCGCCCGGCTCCAGGTAGCGGATCACCCGGCGGGGGTTGTGCGGGAAGACGTCGCGGGCCTCGTGGTAGACCGAAGCGAGGGTGACACCGCCGACCCCGGCCCGGTCGGTGAGGTTGCCGAAGAAGGTGTCGGCGCCCTCGTCGAGGAGGTCGGTGGCGAAGGCGAGGACGGACGACTCCACGGTGCGGCTCCGGAGCAGGGGGCGGGTGCCCGCCCACGCTAACCGGCGGGGTGCGCAATGGTCTATACCTGGCTGCGGTGGCGCGCCGGGCCCCAAGGCCGGTCGCGGGGGCTCAGATGCCCAGGTCGTCGAGTTCCTTGAGCAGGGCGGAGGCCGGGCTGCCGGGTGCCGTGCCCGGGCCGGCCGCGGCGGGGGAGTCCGGTGCCCGCCGGGGCCCGCGGTCGCGCAGCAGCCAGGCGCCGAGGAGCCCGCCGGCCAGTCCGCCCAGGTGGCCCAGCCAGCTGACCCCCTGGGCGCTCGGCAGCACGCCCAGCAGGATGTAGGAGTAGAGCGCGGCGACGACCACGCCGATCACCGTGTCCAGCGGGTTGCGGTCGAAGATCCCGCGCAGCACCACATAGCCGAAGTACCCGTAGACCACACCGCTGGCGCCCGCCGTGACGGCGTCGGGGCGCTCGAACCACCAGACCGTCAGACCGCTGGACACCACGATCAGCGCGGTCGCGAGCAGGAAGCGCCTCATGCCCCGGTACGCGGCCAGGAAGCCGAACGCGAACAGCGGCCAGGAGTTGGCCTCGATGTGGTCCCAGCCGAAGTGCAGGAACGGCATGGTGAGCAGGTCGGGCAGTTCGTCGAGCCGCCCCGAGCTCATGCCGTACTCGTAGGAGAGCCGGTAGTCGTCCAGCCAGTTCGCCACCTGGACCGCCCAGATGACGGCCAGCACGCCGAGCATTGTGAACAGCGCGGCACGGGAGTCACGGAGCAGTCGGGCGAATCGCGGAGCCATGTCCCGACTGTAGGGCCGGGCCGGGCGGTTGGTCACCCCACTAAGGTGAATCCTGTCCGTCGGCCCGCGTCCGGGCCCGGGCCTCCCCTTTTCCCCGCCGTGCCGAGAGGTGACCCTCCATGAGTGTGCGTCCGCCGCTGCCGTACGAATTCCTGCCGCAGGTGCCGTCCTTCGAGCTGACCAGCGAGGACATCGCCGAAGGCGGCACGCTGGCCCAGGAGTTCATCCACGCCGGGGGCAACCTGTCGCCGCAGCTGGCCTGGTCGGGCCTGCCGGAGGGCACCCGCTCGATCGCCGTCACCTGCTACGACCCGGACGCGCCGACCGGCTCCGGCTGGTGGCACTGGCTGGCCCTCGGGCTGCCCGCCGACACCGCCGGCCTGGCGCGCGGCGCCGGGGCCTCCGACGGCGACCTGCCGGGCGAGCACTCCTTCCACGGCCGCAACGACTTCCCGGGCAAGCAGTACGACGGCGCGGCCCCGCCGCCCGGGCCCGCGCACCGCTACGCATTCGCCGTGCACGCCCTGGACGTGGACGCCCTGGACGTCACGGCCGACACCCCGGCGGCCCAGATCGGCTTCCACATCACCTTCCACACTCTGGCGCGGGCCGTGCTCACCGCCGAGTTCGGGGTCTGAGGACCGCTCCCGACGGCAGCGCCGCCGCCCGTGGCCGGCGGGCGGCGGCGCTGTCCGTTTCCGGGCGGGGCCGGCTCGTTCGCTGACCCTGATCCGGCCCTGCTCCTGCCCCTTTCCGCTCCCGCCTCAGGCCGGGTCGGCGGCGCGGCCGGCGCGGTCGGCGAGGGTGCGCAGGAGGGTGCGGAGCTCGGGCGGCGAGTGCACCTCGAAGTCGCAGCCGGCCATCAGCAGGCGCATCGCCAGCCATTCCAGGGAGTCGGTGCGGGAGCGCAGCCGGCAGGTGTGCTCGTCGACCGGTTCCACCTCGGTGTCGCCGTAGCCGCCCACGCGGTGCCGGGCGTCCTCGGCGGAGAGCTGCAGGGTGGCGTCCATGGTGTAGGCGGAGGACTCCCGGCGGAGCTTGCTCGCGACGTACGCGGCGGCGTCCTCGGCGGGGAGCTGTCGCGGGGTGAAGCGGGCGCCGGTGGCGAAGGGGTCGCTGACCCGGTCCACCCGGAACAGCCGCCAGTCGTCCCGGTCGAGGTCGAAACCGACCAGGTACCAGCGGCGGCCGGCCGAGACCAGGCGTTCCGGCTCGACCTGGCGGCGGGTCTCGGCGCCGTTGCCGGCCCGGTAGCCGAAGCGCAGGCGCTCGTGGTTGGCGACGGCGTTGGCCATCACGGTGAGGTCCTCCGGGTCGACGGTCGGGCCGTCGCCGCCGAGCAGCGGGAGAGTGGCCCGGTCGAGGGTGGAGACCCGGTGGCGCAGCCGGGAGGGCAGCACCTGGAGCAGCTTGCCGAGGGCGCGCACCGAGGCCTCCTCGATGCCGACCACGGCGTGTCCGGCGGCGGCGCGCAGGCCGACCGCGATCGCCACCGCCTCCTCGTCGTCCAGCAGCAGCGGCGGCATCGCGGTGCCCGCGACCAGCCGGTAGCCGCCGACCGGGCCCATCGCGGCCTCGACCGGGTAGCCGAGCTCGCGGAGCCGGTCGATGTCGCGGCGGATGGTGCGGGGACTGACCCGGAGCCGTTCGGCGAGCTCGCTGCCGGGCCACTCGCGCGGGGTCTGGAGCAGGGAGAGCAGGCTGAGGAGTCGTGCCGGGGTATCGGTCATGAGGTCCAGGGTGCCGGAAGTCGAGGCCAGGATCTGACCTACATGCTTCCTAATGTGGTCCACGTGCTGATGACGGACGGCGACGAGGAGCGTGCGGTGCAGAAGGATTCGGGTTCGGGTGCGGGGGCCGGACCGGTGACGGTGTCGGACCGGCGGAGGTGGATCGCGCTGGCGATCGTGATGACCGCCTCCTTCATGGACCTGGTGGACGTCACGATCGTGAACATCGCGATCCCGAGCATCCAGGAGTCCACGGGCGCGTCGTTCTCCGCCGTGCAGTGGGTGACCGGCGGCTACGCGCTGGCCTTCGCGATCGGACTGATCACCGGTGGCCGGCTGGGCGACATCCACGGCCGGAAGCGGCTCTTCCTGATCGGCATGGCCGGCTTCACCCTCGCCTCCGCGCTCTGCGGTCTCGCGGGCGGCCCCGAGGTCCTGGTCGCGATGCGGATCCTCCAGGGCGGGACGGCGGCGCTGATGGTGCCCCAGGTGCTGTCCATCATCCACGCGACCTTCCCGGCGGAGGAGCGCGGCAAGGTGTTCGGCCTGTTCGGCGCGGTGGTCGGGCTGGGCGCGGTCAGTGGACCGCTGATCGGCGCGCTGCTGACGGAGTGGGACGTGCTCGGGCTCGGCTGGCGGCCGATCTTCCTGATCAACCTGCCGGTGGGGATCGCCGGTCTGGTGCTCGGCCGGATCTACATCGGCGAGTCGAAGGCCGAACGGGCGCTCCGGCTGGACCTGCCGGGCGTGCTGCTGGCCAGCGCCGGACTGCTGATGCTGATCTACCCGCTGACCCACGGCCGCGAGGCCGGCTGGCCGCTCTGGGGCCACCTGGTGATGGCCGGGAGCCTCCCGGTGTTCGCGCTGTTCGTCGCGTACGAGCGGGTCAAGACCCGGCGGGACGGCTCGCCGCTGGTGGAGCTGTCGCTGTTCCGGGTGAAGTCCTTCGCGGCGGGCATCGGCGTCCAGCTGACCTTCGGTGTGGTGTCCGGGATCTTCTTCCTGGTCTGGACCCTCTACATGCAGCTCGGCCTGGGCTGGAGCCCGTTGAAGGCCGGCGCGACCGGTATCCCGTTCTCGCTCGCGGTGTCGACGGCGGCCGGGGTCTCGGTGCAGCAGCTGGTGCCCCGGTTCGGGCGGAAGGTGCTCCAGGCGGGGGCCCTGGTGATGGCCGTCGGCGTGCTCGTCTACATCGCGGAGGCGCACCGGTACGGCACCGGCATCGCGCCCTGGCAGATGGCGCTGCCGCTGGTGGTGATGGGTGCCGGGATGGGCCTGATCGTCGCGCCGATCACCAACTCGGTGCTGGCGGAGGTCCCGCAGGAGCACGCCGGCTCGGCCTCCGGGCTGATCAACACGGTGAACCAGGTGGGCATGGCGCTCGGCCTGGGGCTGGTGTCGGTGGCCTTCTTCGACGCGGTGCCGGCCGGGGCGGCCGGGGGCCCGGCGTTCGTGGGCGCGTTCCAGCACGCGATGTGGTGGGTGCTCGGGGTGCTCGCGGTGGTGTTCCTGCTGATGTTCGCGCTGCCCGCGAAGCAGCGGGCGGAGGCCGCTCCGGCCGCCGCCGAGGAGACCGAGCGGGAACTCGCCCTGGTGTAGTCACCCGGTTGCCGGGCCCCGGTCGCGCGACGCGCGCGACCGGGGCCTCCGTGCGCACACTGGGAGGGCCATGGACCGCACCCCGGTGGACTCCTCGGCGCTGCGCTCGGTCGGCTACGACGCGGCGCAGCGCGTGCTGGAGCTGGAGTTCGTCCGCGGCGGCCGGTACGCCTACCTGGCCGTGCCGCGGCGGGTGCACCGCGAGCTGATGGCGGCGGAGAGCCACGGGCGCTACTTCCTCCGGGAGATCCGCGACCGCTACGAAGTCCGGCGGCTGGGGTGAGGCTTGTGAGGTGAGGCCGGTGCCGTCCGTCAGGCGGCTGTCGCGCGCCGGTAGCTGCTGCCGTCCTTGGCACGGGTGAGGCGGTGCCCCTCGACCAGGTAGCGGCGCAGGGCCGGGAAGTCGTCGTGGACCGAGCGCAGTGCCTCGTTGACCTCGACCTCGGTGTAGGAGCGGTCCGGCTCGAACAGCGTGCGGGCCAGGTGGTCCAGCAACTGCTCGCGGCGGACCGTCCGGCGGGGCACGGCGATCAGCCGGCCGTCGGGGGCGAACAGCGAGGACACGGTGGAGGCGGCGGGGGCGGCGGCATCGGTCATGCGCCGAGCGTCGCCTGCGGAGCGGCCGCCGGGCAACGGGTTTTCGCGGCCGGGAGCCCGCGGCTCAGGCGCGGACCTTGGTCCTCGCCCGGGCGTCCTTCGCGGCCTTCTCCTCCTTCGCGACGCGCTTCAGCTCCTGCTTGGTGGCGCGCACCTGCTCCAGCGACTCGGGCCCGGTGATGTCCGCGACCGAGCGGAACGCCCCGTCCTCGCCGTACGCCCCGGCCGCCTCGCGCCAGCCCTCCGGCCGTACGCCGTACTGCTTGCCGAGCAGCGCGAGGAAGATCTGCGACTTCTGTTTCCCGAACCCGGGAAGGGCGTTGAGCCGGCTGAGCAGTTCCCGCCCGGTCGCCACGTCCTTCCAGAGCGCGGCGGCGTCCCCGTCGTACTGCGCCACCAGGAACTGGCAGAGCTGCTGCACCCGTTTGGCCATCGCCGCCGGGTAGCGGTGCACCGCGGGCTTCTCGCAGAGCAGGGCGACGAACTCCTCCGGGTTGTAGGTGGCGATCTCGTGGGCGTCCAGGTCCTCGTGCCCCAGCCGCCCGGCGATCGTGAGCGGTCCGGTGAACGCCCATTCCATGGGCACCTGCTGGTCCAGCAGCATCCCGACGAGCGCGGCGAGCGGGCTCCGCCCGAGCAGTTCGTCGGCCTCGGGCTGCTGCGCGAGCCGCACGGTGACGTTCATGGGCTGACCTCCTCGGAGCATGGACTCGGGTCGCGCCCAGTCTGCTGGACGGGCGACGAGGGGGCGGTGTCAACACGCCATGACCAGCTGATTCCTTGGAACCGCCGGTTGGTTCGTCGGCGGACTTCTGTGCGCCGACGGCGCCGTCATTCCAGACCGAGGGTCAGATGGGGATAGCCGAGGCGGATCCGCTCACCGAGTCCGGCACCGGGGCCGAGGCCGCCGATGAACGCCTCCAGCCGGGCGGTCGCCTCGGCGACGGTGGCCGCCTCCCCCTTGAACTCGAACTCGACGAACTCGCCCAGCCCGGCGACCCGGTCGAAGGCCACCGCGATCCCGTCGACGTGCCACTCCTCGCGGGTCTTGTCCACGACCGTCAGCTCAGTGAAGTCGAGCGAGGCGAGCAGCCGCCGCACCGCCTCGGCGTCGGCCACCGTGCTCTCGTACTCGTCGCAGTGCGTCTTGACCGGCGAGGCGATCGGATGGAACCGCTTGAAGTTGACCGACGCCGCGCCGTCCTCGACCCGCACCCGCAGCCACTCGGAGACCACCTCCTGGTCGAGGAAGTCCCGGTGCGGCGCGTTGTAGTACGTGTCGACCTGCCGGGACGGACTCCCCGGCCGCGCGCCGAGCGCGGCCAGCCGCTCCTTCAACCCGGCGGCCGGGCCGACGAGTCGGAACTTCTGCTCGACCTCGGTGTACTTCACGGCGGTGCGCCCCTGTCGGTAGTCGGGTGTCGGATGTCGGATGTCGAGCGCCGAACTCGCCGCTGCGGGCGGCGTGGTGGGGTCCTCGGCCGGCGCGGTCCGAGCGTAGTGGTTCGGCGGGCGCCGGAAGGGTGGGGTGGAGCCGATCAGTCGCACGAATGATCCAGTGGCGTGAGGCGAGTTGATCAGGTGTTCGACTGGATCGGATCGAACTGGTCGATCTCATATGACTGTTCCGGTTCTCCGGTCGGGAGTGCGGTGGCCGGGTCATGCTGTGTCGGCCTTGTCGACGCGTCCAGAAAGGCTCGCCCGGTGTCCCAGCCGTTCGAACTGCCCTCCTTCTACGTGCCGCACCCGGCGCGGCTCAATCCGCATCTCGACGAGGCCAGGGCCCATTCCTCGGTGTGGGCCCGGGAGATGGGCATGCTGGAGGGGTCGGGGATCTGGACCGGGGCGGACCTGGACGCCCACGACTACGGGCTGCTCTGCGCCTACACCCACCCCGACGCTTCGGCCGAGGTGCTGTCGCTGGTCACCGACTGGTACGTGTGGGTGTTCTTCTTCGACGACCACTTCCTGGACGTCTTCAAGCGGACCAACGACCGGGTGGGCGGCAAGGCGTACCTGGACCGGCTGCCGCTGTTCATGCCGGCCGACCCGGCCGCGGCGATGCCGGAGCCCACCAACCCGGTCGAGGCCGGGCTGGCGGACCTCTGGCGGCGGACCGTGCCGGCGATGGGCGAGGACTGGCGGGTGCGGTTCGCCGAGAGCACCCGGAACCTGCTCAACGAGTCGCTCTGGGAGCTCGCGAACATCAACGCGGGCCGGGTCGCCAACCCGGTCGAGTACATCGAGATGCGCCGCAAGGTGGGCGGCGCGCCGTGGTCCGCCGGGCTGATCGAGTACGCGGCCGGGGCCGAGGTGCCGGCCGAGGTGTCGGGGGCGCGGCCGCTGCGGGTGCTGATGGACGCCTTCTCGGACGGCGTCCACCTGCGCAACGACCTGTTCTCCTACCAGCGCGAGGTCGAGGACGAGGGCGAGCTCAGCAACGGCGTGCTGGTGCTGGAGAAGTTCCTGGAGTGCACGACGCAGGAGGCGGCGGAGGCCGTCAACAGCCTGCTCACCTCGCGGCTCCAGCAGTTCGAGAACACCGTGGCCACCGAGCTGCCGCAGCTGTTCGCCGACACCGGGCTCGACCCGGTGGGCCGCGCCCGGGTGCTGGCCTACGTCAAGGGGCTGCAGGACTGGCAGTCCGGCGGGCACGAGTGGCACATGCGGTCCAGCCGGTACATGAACGGCGGTGGTGCGGCGGCGGACGCGACCACCTGGTGGGACCCGTTCGCGATCGGCGGGGTCGGGACGTCGGCGCTGGACGTCCTGAAGTCCGGCGGGGCGCTGGGTGATCTGGCCGAGGAGCTGGGCTCGTTGAGCCGGTCCGGTCCGGTGACGCGGGACTGGTCACCGACGGTCGGGGAGTCGCCGGTGGCGGCCCTGCTCGGCGCGCTGCGGGGGGCCGGGGCCTCCCTGGAGTCGCCCGGGACCGGGCTGATCGGCGGCTCGCGCGGCGACGTCGAGCCGGGGGTGCGGCGGGCGCGGACGCACGCGCACGTGCCGTTCCAGGCCGTCGGGCCGTCCCGACTGCCCGAGTTCCGGCTGCCGTTCACGGTCGAGCTGAACTCCTGCCTGGAGGCCTCGCGGCTGCACACGATCGAGTGGGCGGGCCGGATGGGCCTGCTGGCGCCCCGGCCGGGAGACCCGACCGCGGGCATCTGGACGGCGGCGGACGCGGCCGACTACGACCTCGCGCTCTGCGCGGCCGGCATCCATCCCGACGCCAGCGCCGACCAACTCGACCTCACCACCGACTGGTTGCTGTGGGGGACGTACGCCGACGACTGGTTCCCGCGGGCGTTCGGCCGGACCGGCGACCTGGCCGGGGCCAAGGCCGTGCGCGAGCGCTACCTGCTGCTCATGCCGGTCGACGGTGAGCCCGGCGCGGAGCCGCTGAACGCGCTGGAGCGCGCGCTGGCCGACCTCTGGGCGCGGACCGCCGGCCCGATGGCGGCCGAGGCGCGGGGGAAGTTCCGCGCCGCCGTCGACACGATGGTGGAGAGCTGGATCTGGGAGCTCAACAACCAGGTCCAGAACCGGATCCCGGACCCGGTCGACTACCTGGAGATGCGCCGCGCCACCTTCGGCTCCGACCTCACGATGGCCCTGTCCCGGCTGGCGCACGGGAAGGTCGTGCCGGACGACGTCTACGCCAGCGGCCCGATGCGATCGCTGGAGAACGCGTCCTCCGACTACGCGGCGCTGATGAACGACCTCTACTCGTACCAGAAGGAGGTGGAGTTCGAGGGCGAGGTGCACAACGCCGTCCTGGTGGTGCAGAACTTCTTCGACTGCGACTACCCGGCGGCGGTGCGGATCGTCGACGACCTCATGCACTCGCGGCTCGACCAGTTCCGGCACGTGGCGGCCGAGGAGTTCCCGGTGCTGTTCGAGGACTTCGGGCTGGACGGGCCGGCCCGGGCGACGCTCGCCGGGTACGTGAAGGAGCTGGAGAACTGGCTCGCCGGGATCCTGATCTGGCACCGGGACTGCCGCCGGTACCGGGAGGAGGACCTGCTGCGGCACTTCGGGCAGGAGGCGGTCGGGGCGGTGACGGCGGATGCGGTGGAGCCGGCCGGTGGCGCGGTGGGCGCGCTGCCGCTGCGGCCGACCGGGCTCGGGACCTCGGCGGCCTCGGTGGCGGGCGCCTTCGGCCGGGTCGCGGTCGGGTCCTGAGGGGCCCGGGATCGATCGGAGCCTGAGCGGACGGCGCTCGGATGTCTGCGGCGGCCCGTCGGGGGCTCGGTCCTCCCGGCGGGCCGCGGGCCTTTGGCGCGCGCACCGGCAGGGTACTGGCTAGGGTGGCGAATCGGGACGAAACGCCACACGAGAGGCTTTGCCATGCCCGTGCTACCCGAGGGAACGCCCTGCTGGGCCGACGCGATGTTCACCGACCTGGAGGGCGCGAAGGCCTTCTACGGCGACGTACTCGGCTGGACCTTCGGTGAGTCCTCCTCCGAGTACGGCAACTACACCCAGGCCTACTCCGACGGCAAGGCGGTCGCGGCCATCGTCCCGCCGATGCCCGGCCAGGACGGGACCGCGGTGTCCGCCTGGTGCCTCTACCTCGCCTCGCCCGACGCCGCCACCACCGCCGAGAAGATCCGCGCCGCCGGGGGCGAGGTCCTGATGGGCCCGATGGCGGTCGGCGAGTTCGGGTCGATGGTGATCGCCAAGGACCCGGCGGGGGTGGTCTTCGGCGTCTGGCAGGCCGGTACCCACGAGGGCTTCGAGAAGCAGGGCGCGTCGGGCGCGTACACCTGGGCCGAGGTGATCACCCGTGACGAGACCGCCGCCGACCGCTTCTTCCCCGCCGTCTTCCCCTACGCGGTGAAGCGGATGGACTCGGAGCAGGTGGACTACAAGATCTTCCACGTCCGGGAGCAGCCGGTGCTGGGCCGGATGCTGGCGGGACCGACCGACCTGCCGGCCGAGGCGCCGAACTACCTCAGCGTGTACTTCGCCGTGGACGACTGCGACGCCACCGTCGCGAAGGTCACCGGCCGGGGCGGGAAGCTGTACTTCGGCCCGATGGACAGCCCGTTCGGCCGGTTCGCGGCGGTCGGCGACCCGCAGGGCGCGGCGTTCGGCGTGATCGACCTCGGCCGGACGGCCGGCGACATGCCGGTCATGGTCGCGGAGTGAGCGCGCCGCAGCCGGCGGGAGCGTCCGCGCTCGGCGGCGAGCGGGCGGACCTGCTGCAGACCCTCGACAAGCACCGGGGGTTCCTGCGCTTCACGGTCCGCGACCTCACCGACGAGCAGGCCGCCCGGCGCACCACGGCCAGTGAGCTGTGCCTGGGCGGGCTGATCAAGCACGTGGCCGGGACGGAGGCGGGCTGGATGCGGTTCGTGGTCGGCGGCGCGGACGCGATGGCGTCCGAACCCGTCGACTGGGAGGGGCAGTTCAGGATGGCCGAGGGGGAGACCCTGGCCGGGCTGCTCGCCGGGTACGAGCAGGTGGCCGCCGCGACGGACGCGCTGGTGGCGAGCCTGCCGGACCTGGACCTGGCGCATCCGCTGCCCGCCGCGCCGTGGTTCGAGCCCGGCGCCGTCTGGTCGGTGCGGCGGGTGCTGCTGCACATCATCGCCGAGACGGCGCAGCACGCCGGGCACGCCGACATCATCCGGGAGTCGCTGGACGGGGCGAAAACGATGGGCTGAGGGGCCGATGGGCCGAGGACGGTGGAGCGCCGTCGGGTCAGGCGGGCAGGGGCTCCACGCCGAGCAGCTCGCGCAGGGCCCGCTCGCCGTCCGGGGTGACCCGCAGCGCGCGGCCGGAGCCGATCCGCTCCACCCAGCTCCGGTCCAGCGCCGTCCGGCAGAGCAGCGCGCCGAAGGCTCCGCCCAGATGGTTGCGCCGCTCCGTCCAGTCCAGGCAGGTGCGGACCACCGGGCGGGCACCGGCGCGTCCGGCCCGGGGCGGCAGCTCCGCGCCCAGGTCGGTCAGCCAGGCCCGGCCGGCGGCGGTCAGAGTCGGGCCGTCCTCCTCCGTCACCAGGCCGCGGGCCAGGACGGCGTCGCCGACCGTCACGCCCAGCCGGCCGGCGAGGTGGTCGTAGCAGGTCCGGGCGCGGGCCTCGGCGCTCAGCCGGGTGCTCTCGCGCAGGGAGCGCGGGGCGGGCGACCCGGTGGCCGACGGTCCGCCCGGCGTTCCGGCCGACGGTCCGCCCGGCGTTCCGGCCGGGGAAGTGAAGGAGGACAGGTCCTCGATCAGTGTGGCGACCTCCGGCCCGGCCAGCCGGACGTAGCGGTGCCGGCCCTGCCGTTCCTCGGCCAGCAGACCGCCGTCGATCAGCCGGGAGAGGTGCTCGCTGGCGGTGGACGGTGCCACGCCCGCGTGGCGGGCGAGTTCGCCGGCGGTCCAGGCGCGGCCGTCGAGCAGGGCCGTGCAGAACGCGGCTCGGGTGGGGTCGGCGAGCAGGGCGGCCAGTCGGGCGAGGGACATGGGTCCATGGTGCCCCGGGGACGGTTCGGCGGGCGCCGAAACGTCCCGGTCCTAGGGTCGGTACCCCCGGGGCACCGCTTCCGACGCCCGGGCTGCCGGGGATCCGTCCCGATCCCCGTTCGTACGAGAGGACCGTCCGATGAGCACCGCCCCGCTGGACACCCCGTTCGCCGCCCTCCACCGCCGCCCGGGTGAGCCGCTGCTGCTTCCCAATGCCTGGGACCATGCCTCCGCCGCCGTCCTCGCGGAGCAGGGCTTCGCCGCGATCGGCACCACCAGCCTCGGCGTCGCGGCGGCGGCCGGGCTGCCCGACGGTGCCGCCGCCACCCGGGACGAGACGCTCCGGCTGGCCCGGCGCCTCGGCCGGTCCGGGCGCTTTCTGCTCTCCGTCGACGTGGAGAACGGGTTCAGCGACGACCCCTCCGAAGTCGCCGCTCTGGCAGTCGAGTTGGCGGAGTCCGGGGTGGCCGGCATCAACCTGGAGGACGGCCGTCCGGACGGCATGCTCACCCCCGTGGCCGTGCATACCGCCAAGATCGCCGCGATCAAGGCCGCCGCGCCGGCGCTCTTCGTCAACGCCCGTACCGACACCCACTGGCTCGCCGTGCCGGATCCCGCCGAGGAGACCGACCGCAGGCTCGCCGCCTACGAAGGGGCCGGCGCGGACGGCCTGTTCGTCCCCGGGCTGACCGACCCGGCCGCCGTCGCGCGGATCTGCGGCACCGTCACCGCCCCGCTGAACATCCTCTACTCCCCGACCGGCCCGACCCTGGCCGAACTCGCGGCCCTCGGGGTCGCCCGGGTCAGTCTCGGATCGCTGCTCTACCGGACCGCCCTCGCGGCGGCCGTCTCGACCGCCCTCGCCGTCCGCGACGGTGCCCCGGCGGCCGCAGCCGGCACTCCCGGGTACGCCGCCGTCCAGGGCCTGTACGCCGACGGGCGGTAGGGGCGGGGCCCGGCCTGCGACGGCGCTCCGAGGGTGGGACGGGGGCGTCAGTCGTTCGTGAGGTACCGGCGGCCGGGTATCTGCTCGAAGATCAGGTTGGTCCGGGTCTGCGCCACCGCCGGGTGGGTGGTGAGGTGGTCCACGACGAAGTCGCGCAGTTCCTCCGGCCCGGCCACGCCCACGTGCAGCAGGTAGTCGTCGGATCCGGCCATGTGGAACACCGCCAGGACGCCGGGCAGGTCGGGCGCGGTGCCGCGGAAGCTCTCGTTCTGCTCGCGGGTGTGCGCCCGCAGCCGGACCGAGATCATCGCCTGCAGCGGCAGCCCGATCGCCGCCGGGTCGATCTCGGTCCGGAAGGCGCGGATGATGCCGCGTTCGCGCAGGGTGCGCACCCGTGCCAGACAGGTCGAGGGGGCGATGCCCACGGCCTCGGCGAGCGCGTTGTTCGGCGTGCGGGCGTTCTCGGCGAGGACGCGCAGAATCGCGCGGTCGATGTCGTCGACGGACGCCCGGTGGGCCTGCGGAAAATTCGGCACGTTGCCCAGAGTCGCCGACCCGGCCGCACATTGGCAAGGCAAACATGATCGATTTCGAATCTTGTTCGGAAGACTATCGCCGGGGTGCGGAGAAGTTCCATTCTGGCGGGTGAGCGGCTCCGGCCGACCCCCGCCCAGCGAACCCGGAGTGCCGCGTCCATGAGCCCCACGACCGCCCCCGCCCTCGGACTACCGCTCCCGGCCCAGGCTCTCGCCCCCGCCACCCCCGTCGACATCGCCGACATCGACGCGGAGCCGGAGCGCGGGGACTTCGCGATACCCGCCGAGGGGCTCACCGACGGCGAGCGGCTGCGCGCGCTCGACCGGATGGACGGCTACCTCACCCGCAAGCGCCGGCACCTGGTCGGCTACCAGGCCACCCAGGAGCTCGCGGGCAGCGCGCTCGACCTCGCCCGCTTCATGCTCAGCAACATCAACAACCTCGGCGACCCGTTCCAGAGCGGCGGCTACAAGCCCAACACCAAGGTCGTCGAGCGCGCGGTGCTCGACTACTACGCGCGGCTCTGGCACGCCGGGCCGTCGTACGACCCGGCCGACCCGGAGTCCTACTGGGGCTACATGCTGTCCATGGGCTCGACCGAGGGCAACATGTACGCGCTCTGGAACGCCCGCGACTACCTGACCCGGCCCGGTGCGCCCCGGCCGGTGGCCTTCTACTCCGAGGACACCCACTACTCCTTCGCCAAGGCCGTCCGGGTGCTCGGCGTCGACACCTTCGCCGCCGTGGGCGCGGCGGACTACCCCGGTGAGTGCCCGCTCGGCGGGGACTGGCCCGCCGAGGTGCCCTCGGTGCCCGGCCCGTCGGGCCACTCCTGGGACGGGTCCGGGGCCGTCGACGCCGAAGCGCTCGCCGTCCTGGTGGAGTTCTTCGCGGCGAAGGGGCACCCGATCTTCGTCAACTTCAACCTCGGCAGCACCTTCAAGGGCGCCCACGACGACGTCCGGGGCGCGTGCGAGCGGCTGCTGCCGGTCTTCGAGCGGCACGGGCTGCTGCCCGGCGCCGGGGACGACGCCCGCCGGGGCTTCTGGATCCACGTGGACGGCGCGCTCGGCGCCGGGTACGCGCCGTTCCTGCGGATGGCCGCGGCGGACCCGGCGTTCGGCTGGACGCCGGAGGCCGACCTGCCGGAGTTCGACTTCGGCCTCACCCTGCCGACCCGGGCGGCCGGGGAGTCCGGGGAGTCCGGGGAGTCCGGGGAGGTCGACATGGTCGCGTCGATCGCGATGAGCGGGCACAAGTGGGCCGGAGTCCCGTGGCCCTGCGGCGTCTTCATGACGAAGACCAAGTACCAGCTCGAACCGCCGACCCAGCCCGAGTACATCGGCGCCCCCGACAGCACCTTCGCCGGCTCCCGCAACGGGTTCTCGCCGCTGGTGCTGTGGGACCACCTGTCCCGGCTCTCCTACCGCGACCAGGTCGACCGGATCCGCCGCTCCCAGGAGCTGGCCGAGTACCTGGAACGCCGGCTCCGCGAACTGGAGCAGGAGACCGGCGCCGAGCTCTGGCCCGCCCGCACCCCGGGCGCGATCACCGTGCGCTTCCGCAAGCCCAGCCCCGCGCTGGTGGCCAAGTGGTCGCTCTCCTCCGAGAACGTCTCGACCACCCCCGGCGACCCGGCCGGCCTGCGGGGCTATGTGCACGTCTTCCTGATGCCCTCGGTCGACCGCTCCAAGCTGGACGCCCTGCTCGCCGACCTCGCCCGGGACCCGGTGATCCTCGGTACCGAGTGACGTCCGGGTCGCCCTAGACGTGCCCCCCGGCCTGGTCGCCGCCCCCCGTGCGGGCGGTGATCAGGCCGGATTCGTAGGCGGCGATGACCGCCTGGGCGCGGTCGCGGACGTCCAGCTTGCCGAAGATGCTGGTGATGTGGTTCTTCACCGTGGAGTGGCTGATGTCCATGGACCGGGCGATTCCGGTGTTGTCGAGGCCGGTGGCCATCAGCCGCCAGACCTCCACCTCGCGCGGTGTGAGCTCGCCCGTCACGGCGGCGGCGATGGGCGGCGGCGAGGTGTCGAGGGGCGCCCGGACGTAGGTGGAGATCAGCCGGGAGAGCAGGCGCGGCGCGACCACCGCCTCGCCGGCGTGGACGGTGCGGATCGCCGCTCCGAGGTCCTCCGGCGAGACGTCCTTGGGGAGGAATCCGTGGGCGCCGAGACGTCCTTGGGGAGGAATCCGTGGGCGCCGGCCCGCAGCGCGGCCACCACGTACTCGTCCATGTCGAAGGTGCTGAGCGCCAGGACCTTGCAGTCGGGCAGGGTGCGGGACAGCTCCTCGGTGGCGCCGACGCCGTCCAGGACGGGCATCCGGATGTCCATCACCACGACGTCGGGGCGCAGCCGGTGGGCGAGGGCGACGGCCTGTTCGCCGTCCTCGGCCTCGCCCACCACCTCCACGGACGGGTCCGGCGAGAGGATCAGCGACAGACCGCGCCGGACCAGCGGCTGGTCGTCCACGAGGAGGACCCGGATCGGGGGCGTCGTGGTGGTCATCGGGTCACCTTCCCGTGCTGGACGGCCGCCTCTGCGGTCTCGTCGGGGGCGAGCGGCAGTTCGGCCAGGACGGCGAAGCCGCCCTCCGGCCGGGGACCGGTCCTCAGCGTGCCGCCGTGCAGGGCGACCCGTTCGCGCATGCCGATCAGGCCGTACCCGCCCCGCTCCCCGGCGGCCGGACCGGTGTCCGGCGACGCGAAGCCCGCGCCGTCGTCCCGCACCTCGACGGTGATCCCGTCCGGGCGGTAGCCGAGCCGGACGGTCGCGCGGGCCGGTCCGGCGTACTTGCGGGCGTTGGTGAGGCCCTCCTGGACGATCCGGAACACCGTCAGGCCGACGGTCGGCGGCAGTGGCTGCGGGGCGCCGTGGATGCTGAGTTCGGTGGGCAGTCCGGCCCGGCGGGACTCCTCGACCAGCCGGTCGAGGTCCTCCGTCCCGGGCTGCGGCGAGGGCGGGGCGGCGTCCGGTTCGTCGCCGGCCCGCAGGACGTTCAGCAGCTGGCGCATCTCGCGCAGGGCCAGCCGGCCGGAGGACTCCAGGGTGACCAGGGCGTCCCGGACCACCTCCGGGTTCGCGAGGTTGGCCCGGGCGCCGCCCGCCATCAGCTGCATGGTGGTGATGTGGTGGGCCACGATGTCGTGCAGCTCCCGGGCGATGCGGCGGCGTTCCTCGGCCACCGCGCGATCGGCCAGCAGCTGGCGGTTGGCCGCGACCTCGCGCTGCCAGCGGGAGATCGCGAGGCCGCCGCCGGCCACGAGCGCGGTGGAGGCGGTGGCGGCGATGGCCTCCCCCCAGGAGGGGGCGCCGATGCCGCTCTGGCTCAGCATCGTCGCCGCCGCCGTCGCCACGCCCGCGGCGGCGGTGACGCGACCGCTGCAGTGCCGGGCGACCGAGTACACGGCCACCGTGAGGACGGCGCCGAAGTGGGTGCCCATCGGCGCGAGCACGTTGGCCAGGGTCTCCAGCACCAGGACGGCGGTGAGCGCCCGCACCGGGCGGTGGCGCCGGGCGAGCAGCGGCAGACCCGACAGCAGGAGGACGAGGAAGCCCGGCACGCTGATGCTGCGGGTGCCCTCCACCTGGCTGAAGAGCAGGTAGGCCACCAGGTCGAGCAGGCCGGCGCCGACGGCCACCAGCGCGTCGGTGTGGCTCCACGGGGTGCCGTCCGCCCGGCCGCCGATGTGCCCGGTGCGGTTCCGGAGCCAAGTCCGGTTCCCGGGGCCGGGCAGGTCGACGGGAGCGGGCAGGTCCAAGGGGCCCGGCAGGTCCGCGGGGGCCGCCGTGCCCGCTCCGGGGCGCTGACGCCCGTCCATCTCGGTCCTCCCGGGCTGATCAGCCATGACGCCCCCATTCTGGCACCGGCCCGCCGGGCCGGGCGTGGTCCCCGCGGCCGAGAGCCGGAGGCCGGGCCCAGGACCACGGTCCCGGGTCCGGGCGGGCCGGGGGAGCAGGACCCCCGGCGCGGATCGTCCGTCGCCCCGACGCCGGACCCCCCTTCCGCCTGATGGTCTGGGAACAGGCCGGGAACCCCCGGTTCCGAAGCCGACGTTCGCGTCCGTCCACCGGAGGGCTGCGTGATCCGCGCACTGACCCGTTTCTCGACCAGGAACGCGTGGAAGGTCATCACCCTCTGGGTGGTGCTGGGCATCGGGCTGGCCCTGCTGAGCCCGATGCTGATCTCCCGCGTCACCCAGTCGCAGAGCGGCGACTTCCTGCCCGCGAGCTACGACTCGGCGGCGGCCCTGCGGATCGCCGAGGAGAACTTCGGGATCGATCCGGACGCCACCACGGTGACGGTGCTGGTCGCCCGGACCGACGGCAAGGCCCTCACCCCCGCCGACGAGAAGCGGATCGGGGCCGAGGCGGCGAAGCTGGCCCAGCGCCGGGTGGAGATGCCCCGGGAGAAGGACCAGCCGGCCTTCCTGGTGCCCGACCGCTCCCAGACCCCCAAGCTCGCCCCGGCGATGGTCGCCCCCGACCGGAGCTTCGAGCTGCTGGCCGCCGAACTGACCGGCAACGCCGCGGACGACGGCGTCCAGAAGGTCTACCGGGCCTTCCGGGACGCGACCCGCGCGCAGTTCGCCGAGGCCGGGATGCGCACCGGGTTCACCGGTGGCCTGGCGGAGGCCGCCGACTCGGCCGACGACAACCGGACCGCCACCACGATCGGCGGCGCCCTGGTGATGGGCCTGATCGTGCTGCTCAACGTGCTGGTGTTCCGCAGTGTGCTGGCCGCCGTGCTGCCGCTGCTCGCCGTCGCCATGATCAGCGGTGCGGCCGGCGGGGCCGTGGCCGGCGCCGCGTCGCTGACCGGGCTCAAGCTGGACGCCTCCACCCCGGGCCTGATCTCCGTGGTGCTGCTGGGCATCGGGATCGACTACCTGCTGTTCCTGCTCTTCCGGTTCCGCGAGCACCTGCGGGCCCGGCCCGAGCAGCCCGCCCGGGAGGCCGCCGCCGAGGTGGCCGGCCGGGTCGGTACGGCGATCACCTCCGCCGCGCTGACCATCGTGGCCGCCTTCGCGACCCTGGGTGTCGCCAGCTTCGGCCAGTTCCGCTCGCTCGGCCCGGCCATCGCGGTCGCCGTCCTGGTGATGCTGCTGGGCAGCCTCACCCTGATGCCGGCCCTGCTCGCCGCCTGCGGCCGCAAGATGTTCTGGCCGTCCAAGAGCCTGCGCCGGCAGCCGCGCGAGGGTGCCGCCGCCCGCTTCGGCGAGCTCGTCGCCCGCCGGCCGGCCGCGATGCTGTTCGCCTCCGTCGCGCTGCTCGGCGCGCTGGCCGCCGGGACGGTCGGGATCCGGATGGACTACGGCCAGGGCGGCGGCTCCAAGACCGCGGCGGCGGCCACCGCCACCGAGATCTCCCGGGCGCTGCCGGCCGGCGTGTCCGACCCGACCGGCGTCTACCTCACCGCCGCCGGCGGCGGCACCGTGGACCCGGGCCGGCTGGACGGCCTCTCCCGCGCCCTCGGCAAGGTCGAGGGGGTCGGCCAGGTCGGCGGCACCGTGCTGAGCCCGGACGGCCGCGCCGCCCGGATCGACCTCTACCTGACCGCCGATCCGCAGAGCGCGAAGGCCCGCGAGCTGGTCTCCGGCCCGGTCCGCGCCGCCGTCGCCGCGAACACCCCGGCCGGTACCAGCGCCCATGTGGGCGGCACCGCGGCGATCTTCGCGGACATCTCGGTCGCCGTCGACCACGACCTGGCCGTGGTCTTCCCGGTCGCGGCCGCCCTGATCGCCCTGATCCTGCTGCTGCTCCTGCGCAGTCTGCTGGCCCCGCTGGTCCTGATGCTCGCGGTCGGGCTCGGCTTCGCCGCGACCCTCGGTGCCTCGACCCTGCTGTTCCAGCACCTGCTGGACAAGCCCGGCGTCAGCTTCACCCTGCCGCTGGTGCTGTTCCTGTTCGTGGTGGCGCTGGGCACGGACTACAACATCCTGATCACCGACCGGATCCGGGAGGAGATGCAGCGGCCCGGTCCGGTCCGCGGCGCCGTGGCCCGGGCCGTCCGCCACACCACGCCCGCCATCGCCACGGCGGGACTGGTCCTGGCCGGCTCCTTCGCCACCCTCGCCACCACTCCGGGCAGTGAGCAGGTCGCCTTCGCGATGACGCTCGGCATCCTGCTCTCGGCGCTCGTGCTCTCCCTGGTCCTGGTGCCGGCGCTGGCCGTGCTGCTCGGCCGGGGCCTCTGGTGGCCGCTGCGGCCCACCCCGCGCCACGCGTCCGCCGGGGCGGAGGCGGTGGCTCCGGACCGGGAGCCCGCTCCTGAGCGGCTGAACGCCTGAACGCCTGAACGCCTGAACGCTCGGAGCCCTCGTACCCCCCTCGGCGCCCGGCCTGCCCCCGCAGGCCGGGCGCCGAGGGCTTCACGTCGTGTCCCCGTGCTCCACCCCCGGCAGCAACCGCCGGTAGGCGACGCCGAGTTCGGCGATCCCGCGGGCCAGCCCCTCGCACCCGACCGTGGCGTAGCTGAGGACCAGCGCCGGCGGCCGACCGGTGTCGGTGAGGGTGTGGAAGCGCCCGCCGCGGATCAGCACCGAGCGGCCGCGGGCCGAGCGGATCAGGGCGTCCTCGTCCACGGCGGGCGGCAGTTCGAGGTACGCCTGGAGGCCGCCGTCCCCGCCGAGCACCCGGGTGCCGGGCAGCTGCCGGGCGACCTCCCGCCGGACGACCTCCCGGCGGCCGGCGAACTCCGCGCGCAGGCGGCGCTGGTGGCGGTCGAGGCCGCCGCTGTCGATGAAGCGGGCGAAGGCGAGCTGTTCCAGGCCCGAGCAGCCGATGTCCCAGCCCGCGCGGACATGCTCCAGTGAGGCCATCAGCTCGGACGGCGCGGCGAGCCAGCCCAGCCGCAGCGCGGGGGCGAGGACCTTGCTGGCGCTGCCCGCGTAGACGACCCGGTCCGGCGCCAGGCTCTGCAGGGCCGACGGCTGGCCGGAGCGGCTCCGGTAGGCGTTGTCGTAGTCGTCCTCGATGACATAGCCGTCGACCGCCCGGGCCCAGGCGATCAGCTGTTCCCGGCGGGCCCGGCTCAGGCACGCGCCGGTGGGGAACTGGTGGCCGGGGGTGGTCAGGACGGCGCGGGCGCCGGACTGTTCGAGCAGGTCGACGCGGATGCCCTCGGCGTCGACCGGGATGCCGACCGGCCGGATCCGGGCGCTCGCGATGAACTCCCGTTCGCCGGGGTGTCCCGGGTCCTCCACGGCCAGGGTCCGGTGCCCCCGGTCGCGGAGGACCCGGCAGAGCAGGGCGAGGCCCTGGGCGAAGCCCGAGGTGATCATGAGGTCCTCGGAGCGGGTGCGCACCCCGCGGACCCGGCCGAGGTAGCCCGCCAGGATGTGACGGGTCAACGGGACCCCGGCGGGCGGGGAGTAACTGAGTTCGCGGTGGCCGGCGGCGCCCAGCGCGACGGTGACGCAGCGGATCCACTCCTGGCGCGGGAAGGCGAGCAGGTTGGAGGTGCCGGTCCGCAGGTCCCAGGCGGCCTCGCCGCCGTCGCCGTCCACCGGGGCGGAGGCGGAGGTGGCGGCCGCGGCGGTGAGCGCGGAGGACACCGGGGCCAGGCCGCCGCCGTTCTCGGCGACCGAGGTGCCCGAGCCGCGCCGGGTCACCAGGTAGCCCTCGGCGGTGAGTTGTTCGTACGCCTCCACCACCACACTGCGCGAGACGCCCAGGTCGGTGGCGAGCTGGCGGCTGGAGGGTAATCGCGTTCCGGCGCGGAGGGTCCCGTCCTCGACCAGGCGACGTACCGCGTCACGCACTTGCAGGGCGAGTGGGACGCGTGAGCCGCGATCGACGTCGAGGGCCAGATGCCAGGCCAAGTGGCCTCCTGTGCAGAGGGTGAAGTGGTATGGACCGAGCATTGTCACATTTGATGGACTCGTCCTGCACAGGCAACCGCCGCGTGGGAACACGCGAGGGGCCCGGGCCCGTCGCGGGGGCGGCAGGGCCGTCGACCGGGCGCCGTCGGGTGGCCGAGTGGACGGAAGTGGCACCAACAGATGTCCGGGAATTGGCCGCAGTCGGACGCGGCCCGGCTCCCTATCGTCGGTCAGGTCATCAACCCAGCTCGGACGCGAAGGACTCACCTCATGGACCGGACCAGCGCCCTGAAGGTCATCGTCGACGAAAGCCTTCTGGCGCGGGTGCCCGGCTACGTCCTCGGACTGATCGCCGTCCCGGTGGTCGACGTCGCGGCGGCCGCGGCGGAGGTCGACGACCTCCTCACCGCCGCCGAGGACGCCGTCCACGGGCTCTCCCTGGGCAAGGCGGAGGTCTCCGCCCTGCCCCCGATCGCCGCCTGGCGGGACGCGTACCGCAGCGTCGACGTCAACCCCAACCGCTTCCCCTGCGCGGCGGAATCGGTGCTGCGGCGGGTGGCCAAGGGCGACCGGCTGCCGCGGATCAACGCCCTGGTGAACCTCTGCAACGCCGTCTCGCTCGACAGCCGGCTGCCGGTCGCCTCCTGCGACGTCGGCGACATCACCGGGGAGCTGGCCGTCCGGCTGGCCCACGGCGGCGAGACCTACCTGCCGCTGGGCGCGCCGGAGGCACCGGAGCACCCGGAGCCGGGCGAGGTCGTCTACGCGGACGCCCAGGACCGCGCGCACTCGCGGCGGTGGAACTGGCGGCAGAGCGAGGTGATCAGGACCGACGTCGGCCGACGCCGGCTGCTGCTCACCGTCGAGGCGGTGCACGAGGGCGGCCGCGCGGACGTGGAGCGGGCGCTCGACCGCCTCGCCGCCGCGCTCGACGCGCTCGGGGCGGTGCGTCAGCGGCCCGTCGTGCTGGACGCGGCCGAGTCCGGGGCCGAGCTGTTCGTGCCGGGCCAGGACGTTCCGGGCCAGGACGTTCCGGGCCAGGACGTTCCGGGCCAGGACGTGCCGGGCCAGGACGTGCCGGGCCAGGACGTGCCGGAGCAGTCGGCAGCGGAGTCGGCGGCCGAGTCGTCCGTCGTCGCGGGTTGATCGTCGTGGGAGCCGGCCCCGGTGCCGGACCGACCGCTACCTCCAGGAGAACCCGATGAAGCCCGCGATTCTGATCGTCTACCGCCCCGCCGCCGGCCGCTACCTCGCGCAGTTCCGCAGCGTGGTCGAGGTCGCCACCGAACTCGGCCACCACCCCGTCGTCCTGGTGCCCACCGGTGAGATCCCGCCCGAGGTCGAGGGCCTGACGGTGCGGGAGGCCGATCTGGACTCCACGCCCGCCTTCCGGGCCGCCGTGGACGGCATCGCCGCCGAGCACCGGCTGGTCCGGATCTTCCCGCTGTTCGAGGGCGACGTCCTGCCCGCCGCCCGGGCCCGCCGGGACCACGGCATCCCCGGACTGACGCCCGATCAGGCGCTCAACTTCCGCGACAAGAACGTGATGCACCGCCGCGCCGAGGAGCTGGGCGTCAGGGTCGCCCGCTCCTGCCGCCCCGACACCCTGGGCGCGGTCGAGGAGTTCGCCGCGCAGACCGGCTACCCGCTGGTGATCAAGCCGTACGCGGGCTGGGCCTGCGGCAGCACCTACCGGGTCGACGGTCCCGAGCGGCTGGCCGAGGTGTGGGAGGAGATGGGCGACGACCGGCACGAGTACCGGGTCGAGGAGTTCGTCCGCGGCACCGAGTTCCACGTGGACGCGCTGCTCCAGGACGGCGAGGTCGTCTTCGAGCAGCTGTCCCGCTACACCTACTCGGTGCTGGAGTACCGGGACGAGCCGGGCGGCACCATCTCCCGCAAGCACGACCTCAGCAAGCACGAGCAGCGGATCCTGGAGCTCAACGCCACGGTGCTGCGCGGCTTCGGGATGCGCACCGGCGTCGCGCACGTCGAGTTCTTCCTGGACGACGACGGCGAGGCGGTGTTCGGCGAGGCGGGCGCCCGGGCCGGCGGCGGCTCGATCGTCCCGGCGATCCAGGCCGGGCGCGGCATCAACCTGGCCGGCGAGTGGGCCCGGCTCGAACTCGACCCGGACCACCGCACCGAGGCCCGGCTCGGCCCGGAGATCGGCACCGAGTACCTGTCCTCGGGCAAGTACGGCCGGATCACCGGGATCAGCTCGCCCGGGGACCTCAACGCGCTCGACGGCGTCCTGGACGCGGACGTCTGGAAGAACGTCGGCGACGTGCTGGCCCCGCCGGTCGCCTCCAACGACGTGCTCGGCTGGTACGTCTGCGAGGGCAGCGACTACGACGACGTGCTGGCGCGGTTCCGCACCGTCCGCCAGGCCTTCCTGGTCGAGACCGAGTCGGCGGTCTGACCGGGATGGCCACGAGCACCGGAGAAGGGGCCGCCGCCGCCCCGAAAGCCTGGACGGCCAGGTTCAAGGAATTACCGCTCCCGCTGCGGGTGCTGTTCGTGACGTCCTTCGTCAACCGCGCGGGCATGTTCGTCTTCCCGCTGCTCGCCGTCTACCTGGTGCGCAGCAAGGGGCTCGGCACGGCCGAGGCGGGCCTGCTGATCTCGGTCGGCTCGACCGGCCTGCTGGTGGGCTCGCTGCTCAGCGGGCCGGTGTGCGACCTGCGCGGCCGCCGGGACGCCCTGGTCGCCGCCCTGGTGCTCAACGCGGTCGGCTACCTCGGCCTCGGCACCCTGGACGGCGCGCCGTGGACGTACGCCCTGCTGCTGTTCGTCGCCCTGGTGGGGATGGGCATGTTCGGCCCGGCGGCCAACACCCTGATCGCCGACCTGGCGACCCCCGAGCAGCGGCCGTTCTCGTACACGGTCAGCTACATCGGCAACAACCTGGGCATGGGCATCGGCCCGCTGCTGGGCGGGGTCGCGGCCGCGTACTCGTACCACGTGATGTTCGCGGGCAACATCGTCGTCGGGCTGCTGTGCGCGGTCGTGATCCGGATCTGGGTGCCCCGGGACACCAAGTCCGGCACCGCCGCGCCCAAGGCGGCCGGTGGTGGCAGGCTCCGGCTCGGCGGTGTCCACGGCCATGTGCTGTGGATGGTGCTCGCCTCGTTCTTCTACGTGGCGCCGCTGATCGGGCTGGAGTACGCGCTGCCGCTGGCCGTGACCACCGAGCTGAACGCCTCGGCCGGGCTGGTCGGCGTGGTGTACACGGTGAACAGCGTCGTGGTGGTGGGCCTCGGGCTCCAGTTGGAGAAGCGGATCGCCAGCTACCCGATCCGCACTCTGCTGCTGGTGGCCGGGGTGCTCTGGGCGCTGGGCCTGGCCGTGCTCGACTTCGGCTTCTCGCTCGCGGCGGTGCTGGCGTCCACCGTGGTGTGGACGCTCGGCGAGATCATCGCCTCCGTGGTGGTGCCCACCTACATCGCCGACCACGTCGACGAGCACCGGGTCGGCCGCTTCATGGCGCTCAACGGCTTCGTGCTGGGACTGGCCCGGCTGGTGGTGCCGTTCGGCCTCGGGCTGATCTGGCAGAACCACGGCGCGCGCCCGGTGCTGCACACCATGCTGATCACGCCGCTGGTCGGCATCGCGGTGTTCGCGGTGCTCCGCATCCGGTCCTCGGCCGCGAGCGCGCCGGCCGCCTCGGCTCCCGCTTCAGCTCCGACTTCAGCTCCCAGTTCAGCTTCAGCTTCAGCTTCCGCTTCCGTCGAAGCCGGACCCGGACCGGCCGATGCCGTCCGCTCCGGTGCCTGAACCGTGTGACCGTCCGATCGACCGCCGTATCCATGCATTCCGGGAGGGCCCGATGATCACCAAGTTCTTGCTGCCCGAGGACCGAATCCCCACCACCTGGTACAACGTGCTGGCGGATCTGCCGAAGCCGGTGCCGCCGATGCTGCACCCCGGGACGAGGGAGCCGCTCACCCCGGCCGACCTGGCGCCGCTGTTCCCCGAGTCGCTGATCGCCCAGGAGTTCAGCACCGAGGCCGAGATCGACATCCCCGGTGCGGTGATCGACGTCTACCGCCAGTGGCGGCCCAGCCCGCTGGTCCGGGCCCACCGGCTGGAGCGCTCGCTCGACACCCCGGCGCGGATCTACTTCAAGTACGAAGGCGTCAGCCCGGCCGGCAGCCACAAGCCCAACACGGCCGTGCCGCAGGCGTACTACAACAAGCAGGCCGGTGTGGAGAAGCTCACCACCGAGACCGGCGCCGGCCAGTGGGGCAGCTCGCTCGCGATGGCCTCCGCCTACTTCGGCCTCGAGTGCGAGGTCTTCATGGTCAAGGTGAGCCACCAGCAGAAGCCCTACCGCCGGGCCCTGATGGAGACCTTCGGGGCGACGGTGCACGCCAGCCCCAGTGTGCTCACCGACGCCGGTCGGGCCGCCCTCGCCGCCGACCCCGACGCCAGCGGCAGCCTGGGCCTGGCCATCTCCGAGGCCGTGGAGGCCGCGGTCAAGAGCGGCGGCCGGGCCAAGTACGCGCTCGGCTCGGTGCTCAACCACGTGCTGACGCACCAGACGGTGATCGGCCAGGAGGCGCTGCTCCAGATGGAGTTGGCGGAGGACTACCCGGACATCGTGATCGGCGCGGCGGGCGGCGGCTCCAACTTCGGCGGCCTGGTCCTGCCGTTCCTGCGCGAGCAGCTGCGTGGCGGCCGCTCGGTGCGGGCGCTCGCCGTCGAGCCGGCCTCGTGCCCGACCCTCACCCAGGGCCGCTACGAGTACGACTTCGGCGACACCGCGGGCCTGACCCCGCTCACCATGATGCACACCCTCGGCCACGACTTCGTGCCGCCGAGCATCCACGCGGGCGGGCTGCGCTACCACGGCATGGCGCCCATCATCAGCGCCCTGAAGGACCTCGACCTGCTCGAGGCCCGGGCCGTCCCGCAGACCGCCTGTTTCGAGGCCGGCGTCCTGTTCGCCCGCAACGAGGGCATCGTCCCGGCCCCGGAGTCCACCCACGCGGTGCGGGCGGCCATCGACGAGGCGCTGGCCTGCAAGGAGAGCGGCGAGGCCCGCACCATCCTGTTCACGCTGTCCGGCCACGGGCACTTCGACATGCAGGCCTACACGGACTACTTCGCCGGCAAGCTCAAGGACTGACCGGAGCGCCGCAGGCCCGACCGGAGCGCCGCACCGCTGACAACGGCGCTCCTCGAAGGCCGACCGAGGCGTTCAAGGGCTCAAGGGCTTCAAAGGCTCAAGGGGCTCAGGGGCTTCTGGGGCTGACGAGAAAGCTCAAGGACTGACGAGTACTGAGCGGTGACAGGCGGGCGAACAGCCGGACGGGCCCTCGCACACGGGGCCCGTCCGGCCGCCCGCCCGCGTAGGGGCAGACTACGAGGGGGGAACCACGTGCAAGGAACAACTCCGACTCCGATCGTGCTCGGGATCTGCGGCTCCGAGCGACCGGGCGGCAACACCGACCTCGCGTTGGAGTACGCCGGCCGCCTGGTCCGGGAACGGGGCGCCGAGTTCCGGACCGTTCACCTGCGCGAGCACCGGATCTCGCCGTGCAGCCCGTGCGGCGACTGCAACCAGCGGACCACACCCTGCGAACTCCGCGACGACATGCCCGCGATCGTCGAGCAGATGAAGCAGGCGGACGCCATCGTCTACGCGACCCCGGTGCACGGCTTCGGCCCCGCCCATCTGATGCAGATCTTCATCGAACGGGCCGGCGTCGGCTTCCTGCGCTTCGACCGCCCTCTGGCCAACAAGGTGGGCGGCATCATCGTCGTCTCGCGCCGGTACAGCGACGCCGCGGTGCACAGCCAGTTGGTCGACAACCTGCTGCTCAACCGCATGATCCTGGTCGGCAGCGGCTTTCCGGCGCTGCTGCGCAACACCTCGCCGCAGCCGCAGCTCCAGGACGCCGAGGGCCTGGAGGCGCTGGAGCGGATGCTCCACCGCATGATCGACATGTCCCAGCTGCTCCGCCGCCACCAGACGGCCGACGGCCGGCCCGTCCTGCCGCTCGACGACCGCAACGAGCGCGTGTCACGCGCCCCGCGCGTCGTCCTGCCGGGGCAGCGGACCTCCTCGGAGAAGCAGGCCAGCTGAACCGCGGCCGATCCACCGATACCCCATTTCCGACGTGTTGTTGAGGAGTGCCATGTCCACCGAGACCGAGACCGGCGACCAGCACGGCAGCCAGACCGGGGACCCCGTCCTGGTCGGCGTCGACTTCGACCTGATCCCCTGGGAGAAGTGGCAGAAGCCGGGCGCCGAGGGCCGGGTGAAGCTCGCCTACACCCAGGGCCTGCGGGTCCGTCTGATGGAGCTGCCCGCCGGCTTCGACGAGCACGAGTGGTGCCTTCGCGGCCACCAGGGCTATGTGCTGCAGGGCGAGTTCACCATCCACTTCGAGGACCGTTCGGTGCCGTGCCGCCCCGGCATGGGCTTCGTGATCCCGGACGGCGAGAAGCACCGTTCGCAGGGCGCCGAGGGCGAGCCGACCGTCGTGTACGTCGTCGACAAGGTGGTGCCGACCGCATGAGCGCCGACCGTACGGCGACCGACCCGTCGTCGCCCGCGATCGATCCCCGGATCGAGGAACTGCGGCTCTCCGTCGACGCGCTGGACCGGCGGATCGTCGCGCTGCTGGCGGAGCGCACCGCCGTGGTGCGGGAGCTGACCGGGTTCAAGCGGGACGAGGAGACGGTCCGCTCCCCGGGCCGGGTCGAGCAGGTCGTCGCCAAGGTCCGGGGCCTCGCGGACGAGCACGGCATGCCGCCGGGGATCGCCGAGGCCACCTACCGCACGCTGATCGACGAGCTGACCCGGATGCAGATGGTGCTCCTGGACGAGCGCCGGGCCGCCGCGGCCGCCGCGGCCGGGGCCGCCGCCGGGGAAGGGCCATGAGCCGTCGGCACCCGGCCGACCTGCGGGCGGCGCTGGCCGCGCTGGACCTGATGCCAGGAGAACTGGTCCGGGTCCGGGAGGAGGTCCCGGCCCGGTTCGGGGTCTCCTCCCGCTACGCCCGGTGGGCCGGCGCCCCGGCGGCGCCGCCCACCGGCCCCGGCCCGGCCGTCCTGTTCGAGCAGGTGACGCCGTCCGGCGGCGCGGCCGAGAACGGCGGGAGCGGGGACGGCGGGAGCGGGCGCGGCGGGGCCGAGGACGGCGAGGAACCCGAGGCCAGTGCCGTGCTGATGGGCCTGTACGGGACCAGGCGCCGGGCGGCCGCCCTGCTCGGCGCCACCCCCGCCGAGCTGGCCCACCGGCTGCTGGACGCGGTGGCCGCCCCGCTGCCGCCGGTGCCCGCCGCCGACCCCGACCGGTGGGCCCGCAGCGACCGGAAGCCGGACCTGACCACCCTGCCCGTCCCGGTGCTCACCGACGAGGACGCCGGCCCGTACCTCACCCTCGGCGCCGTCCTGGCCACCGATCCGGCCACCGGCGTGCGCAACCTGTCGATCCACCGGATGTGCGTCCAGGGCCCCGACCTGCTCACCATCTGGATGGTGCCGGGGCGGGACCTCGAACAGGCCCACCGCAACTCGCTCGCCGCCGGACGGCCGCTGCCGGTGGCGATCCACCTCGGCCTCGGTCCCGCCGTGCTGCTCGCCTCCTGCTGCCCCACCTCGCTCGTCCCGACCGGGACGGACGAACTGGCGGTGGCCGGGGCGCTCGCGGGCGCGCCGGTGGAACTGCTGCCCTGCCGCACGGTGGACGCCGAGTACATCGCCCACGCCGAGTACGTGCTGGAGGGCGAACTGCTGCCGGACACCATGCCGGAGAACCCCAGGGGCACCGCCGCCACCCCGGAGTTCCTCGGCTACCAGGGCACCGCGCACCCGGCCCTGCCGACCGTCCGGATCACCGGGATCACCGCCCGCCGCGGCCCGATCCTCCAGGCGGTCTCCGGCCCCGGCCACGAACAGTCCGTCCTGCTCGGCTTCGGGATGGAGGCGGCCGTGCTGGCCGTGCTGCGCCGCCGCGGCGCCCCCGTCCGGGCGGTGCACTGCCACACCGCCGGCGGGGGACAGCTGATGGTCGTGCTCCAGTGGGAGGCCAAGCGCTCGGCCGAGGACGACGCGCTGGTGCGGGAGGCCTCCCAGGCCGTCCTGGAGGAGTTCCGGATGGCCAAGCTGGTGCTGTCCGTGGACGAGGACGTGGACCTGGAGTCGGACCAGGACCTGTGGTGGGCGATGGTCACCCGGTGGCAGGCGGACCGGGACCTGCTGGTCCTGCCGGACCGGGAGGGCTTCCCGCTCGACCCGACCCAGTCGGTCGCCTACTCGCCGGCGCTGTCGGCGGACGGCCGCACCGCGAAGGCGGTGTTCGACTGCACCGTGCCGTACGCGCAGCGGCGCCGCTTCCGCCGGGCCCGGTTCACCGACGCCCCCGGCTCCGGCTAGAAGCCGTGGCCTCCCGGACCGCCGTGGCTTCACGGACCGCCGCGGCCAGCAGCGCCGTGCCCTCGGCGATCCGGGCGCCCGGCAGGGCGGCGTAGCCCATCAGGAAGGTCGGTTCGGCCGGCGGCTCCCGTACGAAGTACCCCGAGGCGGGGTACACCCGCACACCGAGCGCCGCGGCCCGGCGGACGATCTCGTCCTCGCCGACGCCGCGCGCGCCGGTGAGGGCGACCAGGACGTGCAGGCCGGCGGCCGCCCCGGAGATCCGCACCTCGGCGCCGAAGTGCGTGTAGAGGCCGTCCAGCAGCGAGCGGCGGCGCTCCCGGTACAGCCGGGTCATCCGGCTGACGTGCCGGGCGTAGGCGCCGGTGGCGACGAAGTGCGCCAGCGCCTCCTGGGTGACCGTCGGGGTCAGCCGGTCGGTGATCCACTTGATGCCGAGGAACGGCCGCACCAGCCGCTGCGGCACGATCGCGTAGCCGATCCGCAGCGCCGGGAAGAGCGTCTTGCTGAAGCTGCCGACGTAGACCACCGTGCCCTGGTGCCGGGCGGCGGCCAGGGCCGGCAGCCGCTCGGCGGCGAAGGTGAACTCGTTGTGGTAGTCGTCCTCCAGCACGGTCGCCCCGCGCCGTTCCGCCCAGGCCAGCAGGGCCCGCCGCCGGGCCTCGGACATGATGAACCCGGTCGGGAACTGGTGCGAGGGCGTCACATAGACCAGCCGCACCCGCTCCGGGTCCTGGCCGTGCGCCCGGACGTGGGCGTCGATGTCCGCGACCCGCAGCCCCTCCTCGTCCACCGGCACCGGCACCACGGTGCCGGAGGCGGAGCCGAAGACCTGGCGCAGCACGGTGTGGCTCGGGTCCTCGATCACCACCACGTCGCCCGGACCGACCAGCAGCCGGGCCAGGATGTCCAGCGCCTGGGTGGCCCCGCTGGTCACCAGGATGCTGTCGGGCGAGGCGTCCAGCGCCCGGCTCTGCCGGACCAGCGTGGCGATCTGCGCCCGCAGCGCGGCGGAGCCCTCGGCCGGCCCGTACCCGAGCGCGGCGACGTCCGCCCGCGCGTACGCCTCGTGCACGGACTGCCGCCAGCGCGACACCGGGAAGTTGGCCAGCGCCGGGGTCCCGTGCCGGAAGTCCAGTGCCGCACCGGCCTGTTGCATCGGCGGCGGCTCCCACGGCTGCCACAGCGTGTCCCCGCCGTCGGTGGCGAGCGGTGGCTGCGGCGCGAGCGCCGTCCGCGCCGGACCCGGCGCGGCGCCCTCCCCGGCGGCCCGCTCCGCCACCCTGGTCCCCGATCCCCGGCGGGCCGTCAACAGTCCGTTGGCGGTCAGCAGTTCGTACGCCCGCAGGATCACCGTGCGCGACACCCCGAGCTGCGCCGCCAGCTCCCGGGAGGCCGGCACCGCCTCCCCGGCCCGCAACCGCCCCGACCTGACCAGCCCGGCGATCCCGTCGCACACCTGCTGCTGCAAGGGCGTCGCGCTGCCCCGGTCCAGCACGATCAGCAGCTCCGACGATCCCACGCCTCTCCCTCCGGCCCCGTTTTCCCGAAGTGTCGCATGCACGACACCCCGTGGGGCCGTCCGGCCGCCGGCCCGCCCGCCCCGCGTGCCGTCCCGGACCTCCGGCCGGCGGAGGGGACGGGAACCGAACTCCCGCGGGGTACCGGCCGGCCCGGGGGCGGGCGAGCGGGGGCGCTCGACCGGGAGCGGGCGAGCGGGAACGGGCGAGCGGGGGCGGGATGTCCCGGCGTCGGGCGTAATGGAAAGGGAACCCGCCCCCGCGCGCGCACTGCACCGGGGCGGCGGGGTCGATCAGGCCGGCGCCGAGTGCCGCGACCGAGGAGGACGGCGGTGAGCGAGGATGAGCGGTGAGCGGCAGTCCGGCCCGCCGGGCCGGGACCGGTGGTCGGAGGGGCAGGGCGAACGCCTGCTGGGGGAGCTGCTCGATCAGTCCCACGAGCTGCCGCCCCAGCTGATCGTCCCGCTGACCGCCGCCGTGGTGCGCGGGTTCGGTGGCCGTGACCCGGTGCTCCTGCTGCAGGACTACGGCCAGGTGGTGCTGGCGCCGCTGCCCGGGCGGGGGTCGGTCGCGGGGGAGCCGGTGCCGATCGACGGCTCCGCCGCGGGTGCGGCCTTCCTGAGCGGTGTCCCGGTCGAGGAGCCGACGGCCGACGGGGTGCGGGTGTATCTGCCGCTGCTGGACGGCGGCGACGAGGTGGGGGTCCTGGCCCTCACGCTGGACGCCGTCGCCGAGGGCGACCGGCTGCTGCTGCGCCGCCTCGCCGCCCTGGTCGCCGATCTGCTGGTCACCAAGAGCGGTTACACCGACCGGATCTTCCAGGCCCGGCGCGTCGAACCGATGAGCGTGGCCGCCGAGATCCAGTGGTCACTGCTGCCGCCGCTGTCGATGGCCGTGCCCCGGGTCGCCGTGGCCGGCATCCTCGAACCCGCCTACCAGGTGGCCGGTGACAGCTTCGACTACGCGCTCAACGACGACGTTCTGCACGTGGCGACGATCGACGCGATGGGTCACGGGCTGGACGCCGCGACCATGGCGACCGTGGCCATCGGCGCGTACCGGCACGCCCGACGTGCGGACATCGGACTGGCCGAGATCTACGCGTTCATGGACCGGGCCGTCGCCGAGCAGTTCGGGCCGGACCACTTCGTCACCGCGCAGATGATGCGCCTGGACACCGGGACCGGCCACCTGCAGTGGGTCAACGCCGGGCATCCCCAGCCGCTGCTGATCCGCGAGCACGTCGTCGTCGAGCGGCTGGAGAGCGCCACCACCCTGCCGGTCGGCTTCGGCGGGGAGGAGCCGGTGATCAGTGAGCGGGTACTGCGGCACGGCGACCGGGTGCTGTGCTTCACCGACGGCCTGGTCGAGGAGCGCGAGGCCGGCGGGGAGCAGTTCGGCGAGGAGCAGCTCATCGACTGGGTCGACCGGGTCGAGCGCTCGCAGACCGGGGTGCGGGCCGTGGTGCGCGCGCTCTCCCACGTCCTGAAGGAGAGGCGGGGCGGTCGGACGAGCGACGATGCCACCCTGTTCCTGATCGAGTGGCGCTGAGGCCCCCCGCCCCGGCCACGGCTACCGTCGCCCGCCAGGTCGGCGCGGCGGGGGCGGAGTACCGTGGGGGTAGCTCGCTTCCCCGGGCGTAGCGCCCGCTCGGGCGAACAGGAAAGGCGGGGCGGAGAGATGTCCGTCTACGTGAAGCTCTCGGCCGAGGCCCGGGCGCCGGCGGAGCCCTCGAAGGGGCCGCTGGACCTGCAGTACGAGGACGGCGCGGACGGCGTCACCTTCGAGTACGACCTGCATCCGAGTGGTGCGCTGCGCGTCCTGCGGGTCTACGAGGACACCCCGTACCGGATCGAGGTCTGCTTCGGCCCCGGGGCGTGGCTCCAGGTCGTGGGCAGCTACCTGCGGAGCGGCGCCGAGTACTGACGGCACCGTCACCGGCTGCTCAGTTGCCCGACTGCCCGACTGCCCGACTGCCCGGCGATCCCGGCACTGGAGGCGGAGGTACCGGATGCCCCACTACCGATGGGTCCTGGAGACGCAGGACGACGGCGGCCACTGGTCCCGGCAGGACGACACCGCGCTGCCGGATCCACTGGAGTACGACGGGCCTCCCCAACGGGCGGCCAACCACCTGCGGGACGTGTTCGTACGCACGCTCTCCCGGCCCGCGCCCGGCCCCCTGGCGATCAGGATCCGCCTCTGGGACGGCGCCGACATCGCCGGCCGGCCCGAGGCCGAGGCCGAGTGGTCACGCGAGTGACACCCGGCCCGCGGCCGGAGCGGACGGCGTCCCGTCGGCTACGCGGGCACCGGTCGGCTACGCGGGCACCGGCCAGGAGGCGGCCCGGCCGCGGGCGACGTCCGCCCGCCTGGCCGCCGCACCGTCGCCGTCGGAGGGAGCGACGGCCGACGGCAGGAAGGCGGAACGGGATCCCGGCCCCCGGGCTCCGCCGCCCGTCCCCACGGCGAGCAGACCGCTCGCGCTCGTGGTGTTCGCGGGACCGGCGGCCTCGGCCATCAGCCGGGCGGCATCGACGGCGTCCGTCTCCGGCGGGACGACCAGCAGGTTCAATCGGCGCGGGGCGTACGAGAACACCGCGATCGTGTGCTCGTCCTGCTCGGTGGTGAACCAGCCCGCGTGGACGGTGTGTCCGGCGACCGGGATCCGCCGGGGGATGACGGGCCACTGCGCGGGGTTCAGGGTGATCCGGGTGATCCGGCCCCACCGCTCGTCGATGTCGGCGGCCAGGGCGGGGAGTTCGAGGAGAAGGTCACGCGAGCGGGGCCACCAGGCTCCGTCCAGACGGCCGGGCCGCACGCCGCCGGGCGTGAGGGAGAGCCGTGCGGGGGGAACCGGGGCGGTGGGCGTCGTCGCACGATCCAGCATCGTGGTCATGATCAAGGGCCTGTCCCCGGGCCCGGCCGAGGAGGCCGGGTCCGGCATCGCCGTGCGCCGGAGACGACGCCAGTGTCCGGTGCCGGCATGCGAAGTGCCTTCGGTAATACCGAGGTTACTCCTGGTTCGGCCCGGACCCGGCATGGTCGCGGTGGTCGGTTTCCGGCACCCGGCGTCGGAGCCGAGCGCCGTTCGGTCGACTGCCGTTCAGCCGACCGCCGCTCAGCCGAGCAGGAGTTCCGCGGCCGGGGTGTGGTTCCCGGTCGTCGAAGCGCCGGCCATCGCGAAGGAGGCCGTCACCGGGCTGGTGCCGGGCGGCACCACCAGCAGGAGGAAGTGGTCCTGGAAGCCGCGGGTGACGCTGATCGTCGCATCGCTGCCGGTGAACCAGTTGATCCTGATCGTCAGGCCGTTCGCGGCGACGGAGCGGGGCACGCCGTCCCAGGCCGAGATGTCGAGGCCGACCCGGACGATGCGTCCGAAGTGGGCGCCGAGCGCGGTGATCAGGTCCGGCAGTTCGGCGGCGATGTGGTTCGAACGGGGCCACCAGGCGCCGTCGAAGACTCCGTCCCGGGACATCGTCGGTTCCAGCAGCAGGCGGGGCAGCAGCGGCTCACCGGGCACCGCCCACGGCCCGACGGAGGCGGGGAGGGGGATCGGCATCATCGGAGGCCGCCCGTCCGGTCCACGAGGGACCCGTCATGACCCAGGGCGACGTCGACGCTGATGCCGGTGTGCGGAATGTCCTCGGTTGTCCTCCACGGTACTCCGCGGCGGTCCGCTCCGGCCGCTTCCTCCGGCCGGTCCGCTCCGCTCCGGCCGGTCCGCTCCGGCCGCCCCGGTCAGCCCGCCGCCGGAGTAGGGTCGTAGACATCCAGGGCATCACGCATTCCGGTACATGTGCCGGCTTCGTTCTGGGTGAAGGACGATCCGGCGGCCCCTCGACGGGCCACCGGAGACGGGAACGGTGATCACCGTGACCACCCAAGCCCCGCAGTCGGAACGGCCCGGCCACGGCCTCACGGTCGCCGACGCCATGGACCTCTGCGACTACCAGATAGCCGACGACAGCACCGTCGACCAGGCCAACGACATCCTCCACAGCGCCGATATCGAGTACCTGCTCGTCCGCGGCCACGACGGCCGGTGCGAGGGGCTGGTCACCCGCATCGGGCTCCACCCCTTCCTGGCCCGCTCCTGGTACACCGAGCGCACCGCGATCAGCGCGACCACCCACCAGCGCGGCCCGTTCGCCTGGCCGACGATGGGCCTGGCGCTGGCCGCGATCGCGATGCGGATCAAGCACCTGGCGGTCTGGCCCGTCGTCGACGAGGACGGCTACATCCTCGGCGTCCTCACCGCGGACCGCGCCACCGGCCTCCTCGCCACCGGCCCCCTCGCCCCCGTTCCCCTCGCCACCGCGCCGACCCTGTGAGTGGGCTGCTTCTAGGACGGAATCCGTCCTAGACGGCTCCTACTGTCTCTCCCGAAGGCAGTGACCGGAACGGTGATGGGGAGGGATCCGCCATGATTCTTGTGATCGGCGCGACCGCGCACTTCGGGCGGCAGACGGTGGAGGCGCTGGCGGGCGCCGGGCGGAAGGTCCGGGCCCTGTCGCGGACCCCCGAGAAGGCCGGACTGCCCGAGGGCGTGGACGTGGTGCGCGGGGACCTGGCCCGGCCGGAGACGCTCGAGGCCGCGCTGGACGGCGTCACCGAGCTGTTCCTGGTGCTGCCCTACGGCATGGACGTCCGGCCGCTGCTCGACCGGGTGCGGCAGGCGGGGATGCGGCAGATCGTGTTCCTGTCCTCGGGCGCCGTCGTCGACGGCGCGGACCCGCAGCCCGATGTGATCGCCGCCTACCACGCGCGGGTGGAGCAGGAGATCACGGCGACGGGCATCGACCGGACCTTCCTGCGGTTGTTCTTCCCGGCGATCAACTCGCTTGCCTGGGCGATGCAGTTGCAGGGCGGCGACGTCCTCCGCGGCCCGCACGCCGCGGCCGCCGCCTCGGTGGTGCACGAGCGCGACGTCGCCGACGCGGCCGCCGCCGTGCTCGGCAGCCCCGAGCACTTCGGCCGGGTGTACGAGCTGACCGGCCCGCAGTCGCTCACCCAGACCGAACAGGTCGAGACGCTCGGCCGGGCCCTCGGCCGCGCGCTGCGCTTCGAGGAGGTGCCCGCGCCGGCCGTGCGACAGCAGCTCAGCCAGTTCATGGACGCCGACTTCGTGGCCGCCCTGCTGGACCTGATGGCCGACACGGCCGGCAAGCCGGCCCCGGTGAACGACACCGTCGAGTCCCTGACCGGCCACCCGGCCCGCCCCTACACCCAGTGGGTCACGGACAACCTGGCGTCCTTCCGCTGACCAACCCGCCCCGACGAAACGCCGAAGGCCCCGACCGGAACCCGGCCGGGGCCTTCGTGCTGCCATGGCCGGCGGAGGCGGGGGATACGGGATTCGAACTCGTGAGGGGTTGCCCCAACACGCTTCCCAACTGTCCGGCTCAGACCTTGCTGACGACGATGGTGTCCGGGAGCAGCTTCTCCAGGTCGTCGACGTCGGAGGTGAAGACCGTGACCTGTCCTTTCTGGCGCAGTGCGACAACTGCGAGCATCGCGTCGATGGCGTACTTGTGACCGTGCAGGTTCGTTGCGGCCAGCAGTCGGCGGGCATCTCGGGCCTCGTCCTTGCCAAGCTCGGCCACGCTGACGCGAGAGAGGACCCAGTCCCAGCGCTGCTCGGTGGTCCTGCCGTCGTATGCCTCGACGAGAGTCATGGGAGAGGTGACCACATCGGCCTCGCCACGTGCCGCGAGTTCGAGGCGGGCGATCATCGTCCGGTCACCGCGAACGGCGAGGGAGAGGGCCTCGCAGTCGAGTACGAAGACACGCAGCGGCTTGGTCTCCTTGCCGTGCTTCCTCGTCATGCGGCCTCTCCGGTGCGCTTGCTCCGGGCAGCGCGGCGGCGGTCGTGCTCGGCATCGAGGTCGTCCAACTCGGCGTAGGCCGTTGAGCGCTCGGACTCGGTGACGGGCCCATGCTCCTCTTCGAGCCAGTGGACGAGCTCTCGGAGCTTGTCCCGGTCGCGCTTGGAACGCAGCGCTTCGGTGACGTAGGCGGAAATGCCCCGTTCGTCGGCTTCCGCGCGGATCTCTTCAAGGAGATCCTCCGGGATCGTCACGGTCACTTTCTTTGATGCCATACAAACGACCATACTCGCCATATATGCCACCCACAAGCAGGGTGGGACTTCTGCGCCTCCCTGTGGTTGGCGGATCCCGTGCTCTGCCGGGCCATGGAATCGAACCGGCTCCGGATCGGCTTGCAGGTTCTCCGAACGAACTGCCGTAGGAGCAGGGGATGCGGCGGGCCTGCCGGCCGGCGGCATCAGCGGTGATCGTGACCTGGATACGAGACTCGAACTCGTGAAGGGTTGCCCCCACACGCTTGCCGGATCTCCCGAACCCGTCCGCCGGGGACCGTACCGGTTCTGACCTGCCTCTGCGGACGGCCCCGGACGACCGCTGAACCTCGATGTACCAGGGTGAACGGGACCAGAACTGAGACCGGGGGCGCCGTGGCCGGATCGCGGGCCGGTGGGCGTTCTCACAGCCGCCCGTGCTCTGGGCTCAGGGCCGGTCGATCAGTTGGGCGGCCCCGTCGAGGATGCGTTCCAGGCCGAAGTCGAGCGGGTCGCGATCCTGGGGGGCGAAGGCGCCCGCGGCGATGGCGGCGGTGAGTGCGGGGTACCGGTGTCCGTGGCGCTCCAGGACGTTGGCGGTGAGCCGGTTCCACTCCTCGCCGCCTTCCTGGTCCGCGTCGACGAGTTGCTGGGCAGTGTTGCGGATGTGGCCGATGACCAGCAGGAAGGTGTCGTGCTGCTGTGCGGCCGTGAGTCCGGTCGGCGCGAGGGCAGCCAGTGCGGCGTCCAGCCAGGCGAGCTGGTTGGGGCCCATGAGCTGGCGGCGCATGGTGGTGGCGGTGAGGATCCAGGGGTGGCGTCGGTAGAGCGCCCAGCACTGGCGGGCCCACTCGGTGAGCCCGCCACGCCAGTCGTCCGCCTCGGCGACGGCCTCGGAGGGGAGGCCGAGGGCGGAGTCCACCATCAAATCGGTCAGTTCGGCCTTGCCGGGCACGTACCGGTACAGCGCCATGGTGGTGACGCCGAGGTCGGCGGCGACGCGCTGCATCGAGACCGCGCCCAGGCCCTCCGCGTCGGCGAGCCGGACGGCGCAGGCCACGATGCGCTCGGTGGTCAGTGACGGCTTCGGGCCGCGCCGCGGCTGGTCCTGTTCGCCCCACAGCAGCGCGAGACTCGCCTTCGGGTCGCGCTTCTTCTCCTTGCTCGTCCTGCTCACGGCCATCCGGGCCCCCTCGGTGCGTTCGACGCGTTGACGATCACTTAGAAACTGTGTATAACATAAACGAAATTGCGTAACAGATACACGGTTAAGGGGAGTCACCTGTGATCAGCGCCGTTCTCATCGCCTCTGCCGTCACCCTTGCCGCGCCCGTCGGCACTGCCCTCGGCCACCGCCGACTCAAGCAGGCCGCCGGCGCTCGGCTGATGCGGATCGACACGCCCGACGGCATCGACGAGCAGGGCTTCGTCCGCATCGGCGGCATCGAGCAGTGGATCTCGGTCCGAGGCGAGAACCGTGCCAATCCGGTGATGCTGGAGATCCACGGTGGCCCGGGCTCCTCCAACGCGATCTACGGGCCGCGCACCCGCGCCTGGGAGAAGTACTTCACCATCGTCCGCTGGGACATGCGCGGCACCGGCAAGACCCTCGGCCGCTCCGGCGCCGCCGGCCAGGGGGAGCTGAGCTTCGCCCGGATGTACGAGGACGCCGTCGAGGTCACCGAGCACGTGCGCGCCAGGATGGGCGTCGGTCAGGTCGTTCTGGTCGCCAACTCCTTCGGCAGCACCTTCGGCCTGCGGCTGGCCCGGCAGTACCCGGACCGCTACTCCGCCTACGTCGGCACCGACCAGAACATCCACGACGGCGGCCGCGACGACTCCGCCCGTCGCGCCCTACTGGCCCGGCTCCGGGCGGCCGGCAAGCGCAAGGAACTGACCACCATCGAGGAGATGGGCGCCGACCGGCGCTCATGGACCGCCGAGCAGCACGCCGCCTACGCCAAGACCGTCGCCACCACCGACCCGCTGACCTTCCGGACCATGAAGTCGGTGGTCCTGAAGTCGCTGTGGTTCTCGCCGCTGCACTCGCTGGGCGAGCTGGGCACGCTCGGCAAGGGCATGAAGCTCTCCGAGCGGATCCTGCCCCAGACGGCGGCATTCGACGACTGGGCCGACGGCACCGCTTTCGACCTGCCGTTCTTCGTCTTCCAGGGCGACCGGGACGTTCTGACCCCGACCGACCGCGTCCGGCAGTACGTCGAGGACGTGCACGCCCCGGTCAAGGAGTTCGCGCTCATCGAGGAGGCCGGCCACTTCGCGTCCTTCCTCCACCCGGACCGGTTCCTGCACCTGATGCTGACCAAGGTCCGGCCCGTGGTCACGGGCCGGACGCACGCCGGCGCCCGGTAGCCGGGCAAAGGGGAGCAGCTGCCGGATCGGCATCCCCGCCGCCCCTGCCCCAGGAGACGAACCGCGCGGGGATACGACGAAGGCCCGGACCGTCGGAACGGTCCGGGCCTTCTGCCGGCGGAGGATACGAGATTCGAACTCGTGAGGGGTTGCCCCCAACACGCTTTCCAAGCGTGCGCCCTAGGCCTCTAGGCGAATCCTCCGTGGGAGAGCTTAGTACATGTTCAGGGGTGGTCGCGACCACGTATCTCGCAGGTAGGGGGTGGGGGTGGCCTGCGGATGGTGGGACGGGGTGGTGGTGGAGGGGTGGGCCCGGGATCCGGTAGTGTTGGGGCCAGCCCCTCGTGTGGCGCTATCTCTCTGAACTCCCCCAGGGCCGGAAGGCAGCAAGGGTAGGAGGGCTCTGGTGGGTGCACGAGGGGTCTTTGCGTTCCCGGGGGCCGGTGGGGCGTGGGGGGTCGAGGGGCGACGCGTTTGTCGGTCCGTCCCGATATCGTCGGGGGTGTGTCCCTAGCCCTGTACCGCCGCTACCGCCCGGAGACCTTCGCGGAGGTCATCGGGCAGGATCACGTGACCGCTCCGCTCCAGCAGGCCCTGCGCAACAACAGGGTCAATCACGCGTACTTGTTCAGCGGCCCGCGCGGCTGCGGCAAGACGACGAGTGCCCGCATCCTGGCCCGCTGTCTGAACTGTGAGCAGGGGCCGACGCCCACGCCGTGCGGTGAGTGCCAGTCCTGCACGGACCTTGCCACGGGCGGGCCCGGGTCGATCGACGTGATCGAGATCGACGCGGCCTCGCACGGTGGTGTGGACGACGCGCGCGACCTTCGGGAGCGGGCGTTCTTTGCGCCGGTGCACAGCCGGTACAAGATCTTCATCCTGGACGAGGCGCACATGGTGACCTCGGCCGGCTTCAACGCGCTGCTGAAGGTGGTGGAGGAACCGCCGGAGCACCTGAAGTTCATCTTCGCCACCACCGAGCCGGAGAAGGTGATCGGGACGATCCGGTCCCGGACCCACCACTACCCGTTCCGGCTGGTGCCGCCCGGCACGCTGCGCGACTACCTGGCGGAGGTGTGCGGCCGGGAGGGGATCCAGGTCGAGGACTCCGTGTTCCCGCTGGTGGTGCGGTCGGGCGCGGGCTCGGTGCGTGACTCGATGTCCGTGATGGACCAGCTGCTGGCCGGCGCCGCCGAGGGTGGTGTGACGTACGGGATGGCCACTTCGCTGCTCGGGTACACGGACTCGGCGCTGCTGGACGAGGTGGTGGACGCGTTCGCCGCGCACGACGGGGCGACGGTGTTCCAGGTGGTCGACCGGGTGGTCGAGGGCGGTCACGACCCGCGCCGGTTCGTCGCGGACCTGCTGGAGCGGCTGCGCGACCTGGTGATCCTCGCCACAGTGCCGGACGCGGGGGAGAAGGGGCTGATCGACGCCCCGGCCGACCGGATCGCGGTGATGCAGGCCCAGGCGGACGCGTTCGGGGCGGCGGAGCTGAGCCGGGCGGCGGACCTCGTCAACACCGGGCTGACGGAGATGCGCGGCAATGCGGCGCCCCGGCTCCAGCTGGAGCTGATCTGTGCCCGGGTGATGCTGCCGGGCGCGTACAGCGACGAGCTGTCGTTGCAGGCGCGGCTGGACAAGCTGGAGCGGCGTGCCGCGAGCGGTGGGTTCGCCGTGGCCGGCGGTCCGGTGCTGACGGCGCCGATGGCGCCGATGGCGGCGGCGCCGACGGTGCCGATGGCTCAGACGGTGCAGGCGCCGACGGTGGTGTCGGCGGTGTCCGAGGTGCCGCAGGTAGCGCCGCCGGCGCCGGTGCAGCCGATGCCCGCACCCGCTCCTGCCCCCGCCCCCGCCCCCGCTCCCGCGCAGCCGGCCGGGCCGGCGCCCGGGGCGTGGCCGATCAAGCGGAGCTTCCCGCCCGCCGGGG
>NZ_JZWY01000723.1:0-3629 GCF_000966955.1 Streptomyces sp. NRRL S-495 | reverse complement strand
GGCCCGCCCCACCCGCCGTCGCTCCGGCCGACTGTTCAGCGCGGCGCCGCGGACCTGTCCCGGCCGGGGTGCACCGCCGCCAGCAGGCCCGTCACCGCCGGGGACCAGGGCCGCCCGGCCGGGCCGGTGAGGGTCAGGGTGCGGTGCGCGGCCGGCCGGATCGGCACCAGGACGCAGTCCGGCGGCAGCATCGGCTGCGCCAGCGCCGGCATCACCGAGACGCCGACCCCCGCGTGCACCATGCCGATCAGCGTGTTGAGGTCGCGGATCCGGTGCCGGGGCGCGAAGCGGACGCCGGCCCGGCGGTAGGCGTCCCGNNACGCCGGCCCGGCGGCAGGCGTCCCGGATGTGCCGCTCGCAGCCGCCCTCCGAGAGCAGGAAGTCGTCGTCCTCCAGGTCCGCCACGTCGACGCCCGCCTCGCCCGCGAGCGGGTGGTCGCGGCGGAGCAGCGCGTGCATCGAGTCGGCGCCGAGCGGGACCGCCCCCGGCGGCACCCGGTCGGCGTCCACCAGGACCGCCGCGTCCACCGTGCCGGCCTCCAGCCAGACGGCCAGCTCGTCGTCCTCGCCCTCGAAGACCCGCACCGTCAGCCGGGGGTGCTCGGCCCGCCAGTCGCGCAGCAGGGCCGGCAGCAGCCCCTGGCAGACGGTGGTCGGCGCGGCCAGCCGGACGGTGCCGGTCAGCCCGCCGCCGTGGTGCTCGGCGATCGACCGGACCGCCGCGGCGGAGGCGACCGCCGTCCGGGCGTGCGGCAGGATCCGCTCGCCCAGCGGGGTCGGCCGGGCGGGTGCGCCCCGGTGCAGCACGGGCGCGCCCAGCACGCGTTCCAACGCGGCGACGGCGTGCGAGACCGCCGACTGGCTCACGCCGAGCTCGGCCGCCGCCGACCCGAAGCCGCCCGCGTCGGCCACCGCGACCAGCGCCCTGAGCTGGGCGAGGTTCACCTCCTGGGTCATGAGACTTCCTCATTCCGACCGCACCGCCACTTGTTGGACTCATGATCGGCCGACCCGCGACCCTCTGTCCATCGAGTACGAGTGGGCGGACCGGGTCGGACCGGGGCCGGGGAAAGGCGGGTGGTCGGAGTGCGAGGGCGCTGGTGGCCGGGGTTCGTGGCACTGTCGGCGATCTGGGGCGCGAGCTTCGCCCTGATCAAGGTGGCGGTGGAGGCCGGGGTGCCCCCGGTCTGGGTGGCGGCCTGGCGCTGCCTGCTCGGCGCGGCCGCCCTGTGGGCGATCCTCGCCGTCCGTCGCGAGGCCGTCCCGCGCGACCCCGCCGTCTGGGGGCACAGCGCCGTCGCCGCCGTCCTGCTGAACGCGGTGCCGTTCGTCCTCTTCTCCTACGGGGAGACCCGGGTCAGCTCGGTGCTGGCCGGGGTGCTGAACGCGGCCACCCCGCTGTTCACCCTGCTCTTCGCGCTCGCCGTGGTACCCGGGGAGCCCCGGCCGGGACCGCGCCGGCTTGCCGGACTCGCCCTCGGCTTCGCCGGGGTGCTCACCGTGCTGGGCGTGTGGCACGGCTTCGGTGGCGCCTCCGCCGGGGGGCCGGCCGGGGAGGCGGGACCGTCCGGCGGCGGGGCGGGCGCGGTGGCCGGCGGACTCGCCTGCCTGGCCGCGACCTGCTGCTACGGCGCCGGCTTCGCCTATCTGCGCCGTCACCTCGCGAACCGTCCGCACTCGGCGACCGCCCTGTCCACCGTCCAGATCACCTGTGGTGGCGCCCAGCTCGCGGTGGCCGCCCCGCTGGCCGCCGGCGCCCCGCACTGGCCCGGGGCCGGGGCCGCGGGCGCCCTGCTGGTGCTCGGCGCGCTCGGCACCGGCGTCGCCTACGTCCTCAACCTCGGCCTGGTCCGCACCGCGGGGACGGCCGTGGCCGCCGCCGTCACCTATGCGACCCCGCTCTGGTCGACGGCGCTCGGTGCGCTGCTGCTCGCCGAGCCGGTCGGCTGGAACACCCTGGCCGGCGGCCTCGCGGTGATCGCCGCCGTCGCGCTGACCCGGCCGCCGGCTGCCGGGGGCGGGGGCGGGGCGGCCGTCCGTCGGGGCCGAAGGGCACGTCAGCCGGTCGGTTAGGGTGGGGTGATGGGCACGGGGCGGGCGACGGCCGAGGACACCGGGGCGGGCGCGACCGGGGCGGTCGGCCCCTCTTCCTCGTTCCTCTCCACCGCCGAGGCCGCCTCCTCCGCCTCCTCCGTGGGCGAGGCCGCCGGGGCTGCCGAGGCTGCCGACCGGTCGTCCGAGGTGGCCGTACTGGCGGCCCTGCGCGCCCGTCCGCTGCGCTTCCCGTTCACCGCCGACTCCCTGCGCTGCTGGGCCTACCTGGTCGGCGGCGCCGTCCTGGGACTGGTGACGGCGGTGCTGCTGCTCGCCCTGACCGCGCTCGGCCTCGGGCTCTCGGTGGTCGGCGTCGGCCTAGCCGCTGCTCCTCGCCGTCGCGCTCTCCGGCCTGCCGGTCGGAGCCCTGGAACGCCGCCGGCTCCGGCTCGTCGAACCGGCGCCGGTGCCCGACCCGCACCGGGCGCTCCCCGGGGCCGGGCGCCCCGCCCGGCTGCGCACCCGGCTGCGCGAGCGCGCGACCTGGCGCGAACTCGCCCACACCCTGCTCGTCGCCCCGCCGCTCACCGCCGCCGGCCTCGGCCTGACCGCCCTGCTGCTGTTCTCCGCGGCGCTGGTCGTCAGCCCGGTGGTGGTCCAGGTGCTCGCCCCCGAGACCGTGATGCTGATCCCCGGCCACGCCGTGCCCGGACCGCTGCACGCGCTCCCGTTCACCGCCCTCGGCCTGGCCGGGCTCTACCTCGGCGGCCATGCCGGGGCACTGCTCACCGCCGCCCACGTCCGGCTGGCCCGGCTGCTGCTCGGGCCCCGGGCGGAGGATCCCGGCGGCCAGGTCCTCGAACTGACCCGGTCCCGGGCCCGGTTGGCCGACGCCTTCGAGGCCGAGCGCCGCCGCATCGAACGCGATCTGCACGACGGTGCCCAGCAGCAGCTGGTCGCCCTCACCATGACGCTCGGCCTGGCCGCGCACGAGCTGCGCGAGGGGGCCGGGGCAGGCGGGGACGCCCCGGCCGGGGCGCTCGCGCTGGTCGACCGGGCCCGGGGCGAGGCCCGGCAGGCGCTGGAGCAACTGCGCGGCCTGGTCCGGGGGATCCACCCGCAGGTGCTCACCGACCACGGCCTGGCCGCCGCCGTCGCCGAGGTGGCACTGCGCCACCCGGTCCCCGTCGAGGTCGACCTCGACCTGCCGGGCCGGCTGCCGGGCCCCGTCGAGACCACCGCCTACTTCACCGTCACCGAGGCCCTCACCAACGCCGCCAAGCACAGTGGCGCCACCGCCGTCACCGTCCACGGGCGGGTCGCGGACGGCCGGCTGGTGCTCCAGGTGACCGACGACGGCTGTGGCGGGGCCGACCCGGCCGCCGGGGCCGGGCTCCAGGGACTGGCCGACCGGGTGGCGATCCTGAGAGGACGACTGATGGTGACGAGTCCGACCGGCGGGCCGACCAGGCTCCGGCTGGAGGTGCCGTGCTCCGGATAGTCCTTGCCGAGGACGCCGTGCTGCTCCGGGCCGGCCTGGTCGAACTGCTCACCCGGGGCGGCCACCTGGTGACCGCCGCCGTCGGCGACGCGGA
>NZ_JZWY01000722.1:0-1800 GCF_000966955.1 Streptomyces sp. NRRL S-495 | reverse complement strand
CCGACGTCCGGATGCCGCCCGGCTTCCGGGACGAGGGGCTGCGCGCCGCGCTCGACCTCCGCTCCCGCCACGCCGACCTGCCCGTCCTGGTGCTCTCCCAGTACGTGGCCACCCCCTACGCGACCCGGCTGCTCGGGGCGGCGGGCGCGCAGCGGGCCGGACTCGGCTACCTGCTCAAGGACCGGGTCGGCGAGGTGTCCGAGTTCCTGGACGCGCTGCGCCGGGTGGCGGCGGGCGAGACCGTGATCGACCCGGACGTGGTGCGGGTGCTGCTCCGGCAGCAGTCCGCCGACCGCCCGATCGCCCGGCTGACCCCGCGCGAGCGCGAGGTGCTGGGGCTGATGGCGGAGGGCCTCAACAACCAGACCGTCGGCGCCCGGCTGAGCATCACCGAGGCCTCGGTGGTCAAGCACTGCGGCAACATCTTCATGAAGCTCGACCTCGACCCGGTCGAGGGCAACCGCCGCGTCCTCGCCGTCCTGGCCCACCTCGCCGACCTCCACGGCGAGTAGCGCGGCCCCGGCCACCCGCTGGAGCGGTCGCCGGCCGGCGCTCAGGCCGGGGGCAGCGGCAGCGGGTTGTCGAGGAGGAGGTCGTGGCCGACGTCGGTGAGGGCGTGCCGGACCTGCCTGCCCTCGCGGCGGGTGGCGATCAGGCCGGCCGTGCGCAGGGCGGCGGCATGGGCGGAGGCGGAGGGCGGGGTGACGCCGAGCCGCTGGGCGAGCTCGGTGGTGGAGCAGTCGCTGCCGGCGATGGCGCGCAGGACGCGGGCCCGGGCGGGGCCGAGTACGGCGGCCAGGCCGTCGGCGGCCGGTGTCCGGGCGGCGGGCTCGGCGGTCGGGGCGGCGATCGGGTGCAGCAGCAGGCTCTGGCGGTCCGGCTCGGCCAGCAGGCTGATACTCCGCTGGACGAAGTAGTTGGGCCGCAGTTCCAGGCCCCGGCCGCCGAGCTCGAAGGAGCCCTCCAGCTCGCCGAGGGTGCACTCCAGTACCCCTTCGTCCCGCCAGACGGCCTTCGGGTGGAGCGAGTCGAGCATTTCGCCGATCCCGGAGCGGGCGGCGGTGCGGGCCCGGGCGGCGATGTCGGCCTCCAGGGCGCGGCGGATGTCGGGCCAGTCCGGGGCGAGGCAGGCCTGGAACAGCGCCCAGGCGCCGTCGCTGACCTCGCGCAGGCCCCGGCTGCCGTCCTCGCGCAACCGGGCCAGGGCGGCCGGGAGTCCCAGGCGGTCGCCGAAGATCGCGACACCCTCCTCCACGGTCTGCTGCGGGACGGAGAGGAGCGCGTCGAGCTCGTCGGTCAGCTGCCGGCGGACGGCGTCGAGGTCCGCCACCATGAAGTCGGGGATGCCGATCGGGCTCGCGTTGACCACTTCGAGGAAGCGCATGGCCCGGTGGGGCACGTGGCGGCGGGCGTCCCGCCACCAGCGTTCGCTGCGCGACCCGTTGCCCTGGTGAACGCCCAACCGGGCCGAACCGGCCAGCAGATGGTCGAGCGGGGATATGACGAACCGGGTCCTCGCGAGGTCCGCGACCCCGAACTTCAGTGCGATCACGAACCTTGCTCCGGTTCCCCGCAGCCTTTCTGACCTGCCGCGTTGTTGACTATTAGGCCCAGAGGCTAATGCATGGCCGTCCGGCCGTTCCCGTTGGCATGCTCTCTCTCGTCGGCGCGGCAGAGGCCCGCTCGGGCCCCCACCACGAGGGGAGTGGGGGACCGAGCACGAACCTCGACCGGGCGTTCGTGGATCCGAACGCCCGGTGCCGCCCGGTGAATCGTGCCCGACCTGACACAGTGCTACCG
>NZ_JZWY01000721.1:0-12993 GCF_000966955.1 Streptomyces sp. NRRL S-495 | reverse complement strand
ACCTGACACAGTGCTACCGGGCTTCGGCCGCGCGCGGGTTTCGCGGATCGCGCGGGTCGCGCGGGTCGGGGCGGGACTGCGGTGGGGCGAGGAGGGCGGCCAGGCGGTCGGCGGTGGTGTCCCAGGACCAGTGGGTGCGGACCCACTCGCGGCCGGCGGCGCCCATCCGGTCGCGTTCGGCGGCGGGGGCGCGGAGGATGCCGGTGATCGCCGCCGCGACGGCGGCCGGGTCGCGCCCGTCCACCACGCTGCCGTTGACACCGTCGAGCACGGCGTCCGGCGCGCCGCCCGAGCGGCCCACGACCACCGGCAGTCCGGCGGCGGCCGCCTCCAGGAAGACGATGCCGAGGCCCTCGGCCTCCAGCCCGCCCCGGCGGGTGCGGCACGGCATCGCGAACACATCGGCCGAGGCGTAGTCGGCGGGCGTCTGCGCGTGCTCGTGGCCGCCGGCGAAGACGACCGCGCCGGGCTCGGTGTGCCGCCGGGCGAGTTCGCGCAGCCGGCGTTCGGCGGGGCCCCGGCCGACCAGGACCAGGACCGCCCCCGGCACGCTCCGCCGGATCAGCGGGAGCGCCCGGACGAGGGTGTCCTGCCCCTTGCGCGGGACGAGCCGCGCCACGCAGAGGATCACGGGTGCGCGCGGGTCGGCGGCCTCCTCGCGCGGCCCCGGGCGGAACAGTTCGGTGTCGACGCCGGGGACCAGCCGCTCCAGTCGGGGCGCCGGGCCGAGCGCGGGGGCGATCCGCTCGCGGGTGTGGGCGCCGAGGTAGGTGACGACGTCGACGCTGTCGCCGATCCGCCGCAGCAGGCGCCGGGCGACGGGGGTGCGGGCCCACCAGATCTCGTGGCCGTGGGTGGTGGCGACGGTCCGCCGTATGCCGGGCGCCTGCCGCCGCAGCGCCGGGGTCATCGCGGCGAGCGGGGCGGCGGCGCCGAACCAGACCCGGTCGCACCCGTGCGCCCGGGCGATCTCGGCGGCCCGGCGGGTCACCCGGGGGGTGGGCAGGAGCATCCGGGACCGGTCGCGGACCACCGGGAACGGCAGCGCGGCGTCGTGCCGGTCGGCACCCGGTTCGGCCGAGGTGTAGACGACCACCTCCCCGGCGGGCAGCCGGGTGGCCATGGCGTGGACGAAGGTCTCGATGCCGCCCTGACGGGGCGGGAAGTCATTGGTGACGATGAGGGTGCCGGTCATGGGGCGGGAACCACCTGGGGTGCGTGCGGACGGGGGAGGAACGGGAGCCGGGGGAGTCGGTGGAGTCGGTGGAGGAGGGAGAGCTGGGGGAGGTGAGGGAGCTGGGAGAGGCGGGGGAGGAGCACCAGGAGGGCGGGCAGCGCGAGGTAGCCGAACCGGCCCGCGGGGGCGAGCAGGAACGCCAGGGCGAGGCCGAGGGCGAGTCGGTCGGCGGCGGCGCGGGTGTCCAGCGGTGGGCGGCGCACGAGGGACCGGGCGACGGCGGCCCCGGCGAGGAGCAGCAGGGCGAGGGCCGCGTACCAGCCGGCCGGGCCGAGGTCGGCGAGCAGCCGTCCGGGCAGCGGGCTGCTCGCCGGGGTGGGCAGGTCGCCGCGCCCGGTGGGGAAGGCGAACACCTGGTGCAGCAGCGGTCCGGGGGAGCGCAGCGCGGAGGGCAGCACCAGGGCGGCCGTGCCGGCGGCGGCGGTGACGGCGGCCCGCAGCGCGGCGCGCCGTCCGGTGGTGGCCGCCAGCAGGGCGACGGCCACCGCGACCGCCGGCCAGGCCGTCCACTTGAGCGCGCAGGCCAGGGCGAGCGCCCACCCGGCGGCGACCGGCCGGGCCCGGCCGGCCAGGGCCAGGGCGAGGACGCAGAGGCCGGTCAGCGGCAGGTCGACCCCGCTGACGCACAGCGGCAGCGCGACCACCGGCGAGGCGACGAGCGCCGCCATCGGGAGCGCGCCCGGGAGCGAGGCGGGGAGCGCGCCCGTGCGCGCCGCGGTGACCGTTGCGGTGCGCACCGCCGCGACCGTTGCCGTGAGGCCGGGCCGCCCGTGCCCGTGCCTGTGCCGGGTCGGTAGGACGGCGGCGGCCAGGCAGCCGAGGAACGCGGCGGCGCACCAGAGCCGGGCGTCCCCGGCCACCCTGGCAGGCCAGCCGTCCGTACCGAACAGGGCGCGGGGCAGCCCGAACAGTGCCATCCCGGGGAGGTAGGGCGTGTACTCCGCGACCGTGCGCGGCTCGGCCAGGTACGGCGTCCCGTGCCGGAGCAGCAACTCGCCCGACCGCTCGATGACGGCGACCTCGCTCTGCCCCTGCCCGCCCACCACCAGGACGAGCAGCGGCACGAGGACCGCGCCGAGGAACGCGACGGCCACCGAGCCCGCACGTGCCCACCGTCGGGGCAGCACGAGCACGGCGACCGCCGCCGCCAGGTACCCCGCCGCCGCGCACAGCCCCCAACTCCGGTGCGGACCCAGCCCGGAGACGAGCGGGAACGCCCCCGCCCACCCGGCGGCCAGCACCCACCCGCCGCACCACAGCGCCCGCCGCCCGCCGGGAGGACGGGGGGCGCGGTGGGCCCGACGGGAGCGACCGGTGCCGGTGTCGGGGTGACGGGTGGAGCGACGGGCAGGGTGAACAGCGGGGCGAACGGCGGGGCCGGGAACGGGTGGACGCGGGGTACGGACGCGGTGAATCAGCACCACTTCATTGCAGCGGCGCAGGTCAGCGAGGTCATGGCGGTCAGGTCGAGTCCTTCGGTCGGGTTTCCCCTACCACCGGGCGGGCGCGCCGGGCGGCCCCCGGGCTCCGGGGTGGGTGCAGGCGGTGCGGACGACGGGCATGGCGCTGGGCTCCTCCTCGACAGCGGGCTTTCCGAACAAGTGAATTCGTATCCGACCTGACGTTCGGTGTCCACTGAATTACACACGGTGCCGATTGCTCGCTATCGTGAGCGGCGTGGTGAAGTCCTGGGACATGGCGGTCGAGCGGGCGCAGGAACGATTGGCCGCGGCGCCCGCCCTGCGGGCGGTGACCGACGAGGAGGCGCGCGAGTTCGCGCGCTGGGACCTCGCGGCCTGCGCCGAGGGGGAGTTGGGCGAGCCGGTCGACCCGGCGGCGATCGGCCCGGCCGAGGAGGCACGGCTGCGCGCCCGGCTCGGCGAGTCCGGCCGCGAATGGCCGGGCGGCGAGCTCTACCGGCGCCGCTACTGGCTGCTGGGCGAAGGCGGCCCGGGCGGCGCCACCGGCCCCGGCGGCACGCAGAGTCGTGGCACCCGGCCGGTCGGGGCCGTCGCGGTCGACAACTGGACCAAGGGATCGGGCCAGTTGGCCGTCTCCTCGCTCTATCTGCGCCCCGACGCGCGCAACCGGGGCCTGGCCGCCGCGGCCCTCGACCGGGTCTACCGCGCCGCCACCGCCGAGGGCCTGTCCGGCTACCGGCTGGAGGCGGACTGGGCCTGGCCGCAGGCCGTCCGCTACTACCTGCGCCGGGGCCTCTGGGTGCGGTCCTGGAAGCACGCCATCGGTCTCACCCGGATGCCCCAACTCCCGCCCTACCGGGTCCGGGAGGAGCACGGACGACTGGTGCTGATGGTCGCCGACCGGCCGTCGGGCGCCCCGTCCGGGGAGGTGTGGACGCCGCTGCTCGCCGCCGGCCGCGAGGGCCGCTGGCTGCGGTTGGACGAGACCGCCGCCTACCGGCAGGCGGACGGCTGGGTGCACGACTACGCCCGCTCGACCCTCGCGCTGCACCTGGCGCTCGCCGGCCGTCCGCTGGTCCGCGGCCCGCAGTGGTGGGCGGAGGCCTGGCGCTGGTCCGACGGCGGGGAGCCCGAGGGGCTGGCCCACCGGATCGAGCAGTACGAGCGACGGCGCGCCGCCGCCGACGACCGGACGGCCGCCCAGCCCGAGGTCGCCCGGCCCGAGGTCGAGCTGCCCGCCCCCGCCCCGGCCCCCCGCCCCGGCGCGGTGGCACCCTAGGCCCGCCGCCCGCCGCCCGGAGCACCCCCCGCCCGGGCCCCGCAGCCGGGGCCCCGCCCCTGGGAGACTCGACGCCATGGCAGAGATCGAGATCGACGGCGGCCCCGCCGACCCCGCCCGGCTGGCGGCCCTGGGCCTGCTCAACTACGGCCACTTCACCACCCTGCGCGCCGAGTCCGGCCGCGCCCGCGGCCTCGCGCTCCACCTGGACCGCCTGGTCCGCGACTGCCGCACGGTCTTCGGCGCCGAGCTGGACCCTGCGCAGGTCCGGGCCCGGATCCGCCGGGTGCTCCCCGCCGACGGCGCGCCGGTGATCGTCCGGGTGACCGTGTTCGACCCGGCGCTCGGTCTGGAGCGCCCGGCCGCCCCTGCCACGCCCCATCTGCTGGTCACCACCCGCCCCGCGCCCGCCGCCGCGCCCGGCCCGCTGCGGGTCCGCACCACCGCGTACCGGCGCGAGCTGCCGGAGGTGAAGCACGTGGGCCTGTTCGGCCTGCTCCATCAGCGCCGGCTCGCCCAACTCGACGGCTACGACGACGCCCTGCTGCTGGACGGCGCCGGCCGCCTGGCCGAGGGCGCCACCTGGAACCTCGCCCTGCACGACGGCCGCGCGCTGGTCTGGCCGGACACCGACGCCGCGCTGCCCGGTGTCACCGCCGCCCTGCTCGCCCGCGCCCACCCGGGGCCGCAGCGGCGCGAGGCGCTCGCCCCGGACGGCCTGGACCGCTTCGTCGCCGCCGTCGCCGTCAACGCGGGCGCGGGCGTCCGCCCGATCGCGGCGATCGACGGCACCTCCTTCGACCCCGCCCACCCGGCCGTCGCGGAGCTGCGCGCCGCCTACGAGGGCGTGCCCGGGGAGGAGATCTGACCTGCTGCCAGAACCTCCCGGGGGCCGGCACCGAACGGCCCCCGGCCGCGCCGATGGCCCGGGCGCGGCGGCTCCACCCCCGGGCGGCCCGGAGGACACCCGGAGGACACCCGGGGGGATAACCCCACCCGACGTCCGCCAGTGGACTCCATGGTCCGCCGCACCCCGCCTTCCTAGCCTGGAACACGTCGACCACCGGCGACGATCCACGAAGGAAGGCCCACCATGTCACCCCGCCGTTCCCGCCCCCGGCCCGAGCCGACCGGCCACCCCGCCGCGTCCCCCGGGAACGCCGCGCACAGCACGTACGCCGCGCACGCCGCGATCGAGCTGCGCGGCGTCCGGCGCAGCTACGGCCGCGGCACCGAGGCCGTGCACGCGCTGCGCGGCATCGACCTGGCGCTCGGCCGGGGCACGTTCACCGCCGTGATGGGACCGTCCGGCTCCGGCAAGAGCACCTTCCTGCAGTGCGCGGCCGGCCTGGACCGCCCGACCGCCGGCGAGGTCCACCTGGGCGGCGAGGAGATCACCCGGCTGAGCGAGGACCGGCTGACCAAGCTGCGCCGCGGCCGGATCGGTTTCGTCTTCCAGTCCTTCAACCTGCTGCCCTCGCTGACGGTGCTGCAGAACGTGCTGCTCCCGCTGCGTCTCGCCGGCGAGCGCCAGGACCGCTCCCGGGCCCGGGAGCTGCTCGCCCGGGTCGGCCTCGGGGAGCACGCCGGGCGGCGCCCGGGGCAGTTGTCCGGCGGCCAGCAGCAGCGAGTGGCGATCGCCCGGGCGCTGATCACCGATCCGGACGTGGTGTTCGCGGACGAGCCGACCGGCGCGCTGGACACCCGTACCGCGCACGAGGTGCTCGGCCTGCTGCGGAACGCGGTCGACACCATGGGCGCCACCGTCGTCATGGTGACCCACGACCCGGTGGCGGCCTCGTTCGCCGACCGGGTGGTGTTCCTGGCCGACGGCGCCCTCGCCGACGAGCTGTACCGGCCGGACCCCAAGACCGTCGCCGACCGGATGGTGTCGCTCACCGCCCGCCCGCTGGGGGCGGCGGCATGAGCAACGGACTCGCCCGCGCCTCGGTGCGCTTCCGTCCCGCCTCCTTCGTCGGGACCTTCGTCGCCCTGTTCTTCGCCGCCGCCGTGATCACGGCCTGCGGCACCCTGCTGCAGACCGGCATCACGGCCTCGGTGCCGGCCGGCCGGTACGCGGACGCCCCCGTGGTGGTGGCCGCCGACCAGACCGTCGGCATCACCTTCCGGCAGGGCGAGGACACCGACACCGAGGAGCAGCCCCTCCCCGACCGGGCCCGGGTGGACGCGGCGCTGACGGCCCGGATCGCCGCGCAGCCGGGGGTGGCGGCCGCCCGCCCGGACAGCGCGTTCCCGCTGCAGGGCGGGCCGGGCGGCCCGCTCACCGGCCGGGGCTTCGCCGCGCTCGGCATCGCCGGCCCGCAGGACCGCCTGGTCGAGGGCCGCGCCCCCGGCGCCGGCGAGGTCGTGCTGGACGCCGACACCGCGCGCGCCGCGCAGCTGGCCCCCGGCGGCACGGTGGCGCTCACCGCACCGGGCGGCAGCGGGAGCTACCGGATCTCCGGCCTCGCCGCCCCGCAGTCGGCCGGAGCCACGGCCTGGTTCGCCGACCAGCAGGCCGACCGGCTCTCGGGCCATCCCGGCCGGGTGGACGCGATCGCCGTCCAGCCGCGCGAGGGGGTGACCGCCAAGGCCCTCGCCGCCCAGGTCGGGACGGCCGTGGGCGCCGACGCCGAGGTGCGGACCGGCCGGGACCGGGGCACCGTCGAGCAGCCCGCGCTCACCGGGGCCCGCGAGGCGCTGGCCGGGATCGGCGGCTCCTTCGGCGGCATCGCCGCCATGACCGCCGTGTTCGTGGTGGTCTCCACCGTCGCCCTCGCCACCGGCCAGCGCGCCCGCGAGTTCGCGCTGCTGCGCGCCATCGGTGCCACGCCCCGGCAGATCCGCCGCACCATCGCCACCGAGGCGATGCTGGTCGCGCCGCTGGCCGCCGCGAGCGGCATCCTGCCCGGCCTGGGCCTGGCCCGCTGGTGGTTCGACGGGATGGTGGAGCGCGGGGCCGTCCCCGAGGCCGTCGAACTGTCCGTCGGGCCGCTGCCGATGGTCGCCGCGGTGGTGCTGTGCACGCTCGCGGCGCTCGCGGCCGGCTTCTTCGCGGCCCGCCGCCCGGCCCGGATGCGGGCCAGCCAGGCGCTGGGCGCGGCCGCCGTCGAACCGTCCCGGCCGGGGTGGATCCGCACCGGCCTGGGCCTGCTCTTCACCGCCGGCGGCATCGTGCTCGCCGGGGTCGCCACCGGGCTGAACGGCACCGACGCCGCCAACACCGCGCTGGGCGTGGTGATGTGCTTCCTGACGGCGGTCGCCCTGCTGGGCCCCTGGGTGGCCCGGGTCGCGGCCGGACTGCTCGGGGTGCCGCTGCGGGCCGGCGGCGCGCCCGGCTCGCTGGCGGCCGACAACACCCGTGCCAACGCCCGTCGGCTGGCCTCGGCGATCACGCCGATCGCCATGGTCACCGCCTTCTGCGGCACCCTGCTGTTCATGCAGAGCACCGTCCGGCACGAGAGCGGCGAGCAGGTGCGGGCCGGTCTCACCGCCGACCACGTGCTCGGCTCCACCGGCCCCGGCCTGCCGGCCGCCGTGCCGGGTGCCGCCGGTGCCGCCGGGACCCCCGGGGTGGTCGAACGGGCGGCCGGGCTGCCCGGTGTGGAGGCGGCCGTCGGCGTGCTGCGCACCGGCGTCGTGTACCGCGAGGGCCACGATCTGGACTCGGCCCCCGCGCTGGGCATCACCGGCGACCCGTCCCGGCTGCCCCGGGTGCTCGACCTCGACGTCCGCACCGGTTCGCTCGCCGATCTGGGCCGTTCCCCGGACACCGTGGCGCTGGACGCCGCCCTGGCCTCGGCCCTGGGTGCCGAGGTGGGCGAGCGGGTGCAGCTCTGGCTCGGGGACGGGACGGAGACCCGGCCGCTGGTGGTCGCCACGTACGGGCGCGGGCTCGGCTTCGGCCAGGTGCTGCTGCCGAGGGCGGCGGTCGCGGAGCACGTCACGGCGGCGTACGACCAGCAGGTGCTGGTCGCGGACGCGTCCGGCGCGGACCGGGCGGCGGTCGCCCGGGGGCTGGCGGGGCTCGGCGTCCCGGGAATGACCGTCACCGACCGGGCGGGCTTCGCGGTGCAGGCGGACAAGGACCAGGAGATGGGTGCCTGGGTGAACGCGGTGATGGCCGCGGTGCTCGGCGGGTTCGCCGCGGTCACGGCCGCCAACACCCTGGTGATGACGGTGCTGGACCGGCGGCGCGAGGTGGCGCTGCTCCGGCTGGCCGGGACCACCCGGGGGCAGGTGCGCCACATGATGCGCTGGGAGGCGCTGCTGGTGGCCGCGACCGGTCTGGGGGTCGGCGCGGTGATCGCCTGGGTCACCCTGGTGCCGGTCACCCGGGGTCTCACCGGTGCCACGCCGTACGTGCCGCCGGGGACGGCGCTGCCGCTGGCCGCCGGGGCGGTGGCGCTCTGCCTGGCGGCGACGGCCCTGCCGGCCAGGGCGCTGCTGCGGTCCCGCCCGATCGCGACGAGCGGCGGCAAGCAGTAGCGGTTCGGCGCGAGGAGGGGCGCGGCGCGAGGAGGGGCGGCCTTCGGGTCCGGGCCCCGGTCCACCGAGGGCGACGGGGGTGTCGTCGGTGGACCGGGGCCCTTCGCGTGCGCGGGGCCGCGCACGCGGGGACGTACGCGTGGGCTCGCGTGCCCGTGCCCGCGCGTACGGCTCCGCGCGCGCGTGGGCTCGCGGGGGGCGCGTCGGAGGCTCGCGACAGCGGACCGCGCTGTGCGTCGCACCGGCCGTTCGGGTGACAAAGCCGCGCCGGAAAGCCGCGCGAGAGTGGTCGTCGTCCGTAAAGCCCTTGATCCACACCGATAGTGATGTGTGATCAGTTACGCTCACGGCCGCGTCCGTCCAGGTGGCGCGCCCGTAGCGCCACGTCGTACCCACCCACCCCCGCGCCGAGCGCGTCCGGCATGCCCGTCATCCCGGCCTGCCCGCTCCGCCGCGGTGCCCGGCAGAGAGAAGGCCGACCGTTGAGCAGTCCCCCCGTGGCCCGCACGCCCCGCCTGCCGTCGCTCGCCCCGGCGAGCCCGTCGGCCGCCGCCCCGGCCGTCCCCCCGGGGGTCCGGGTGCCGCGGTTGCTGCTGCGGGTCACCGCGACCGCGTCGGCCGTGCTGGGGTTGGCCCAGACGGTGCTGGCCGGCAGCTTCCTGAACGGCCACTACGAGGCGCTCCGGGCGCACGAGCTGGCGGCGATGGCCCTGGGCGGTCTGCTGCTCGCCCAGCTGCCGGTAGCCGCGCTGGTCCGCCGGGGCGGGGGAGCGGGCGGCGCGCGCGGGCCGTGGTGGCCGCTCGGCGCCACCGCGCTGCTGCTGGCGGCGTCCGGGGCGCAGATGGGGACCGGCTACGAACGGGCGGTCGGGGTGCACGTCACCCTGGGCGTGCTGCTGGTCAGCGGGCTGCTGTTCGGCCTGGTCGGCGCCTGGCGGCCGGCCCCGGCATCGGCCCCGGCCCCGGCGCCGTCGTCGCTGGCGGACGCCGAACCGAGCGCCGACCCGGCCGGCGAATCCGGCTCCGGCGCCGGGATCGGCTCCGGCTCCGGTGACGGCGGCTCCGGCCGGCTGCCCCGGCCCACCGGCGCGGGGGCCGACGCGGTGGAGGTGGCGCCGTGACGCGGTGGAGGTGGCGCCGTGAACCGCCGCCGGTTCCTCGGCGCCGGCGTGGCCGTGCTCGGCGCGGGCGCCGTCGGGGCCTTCGCCGGCCCGGCGACCGCCCGGCTGCTGGCCGAGGCCCGGCCGGGCCGGCTGCTGAGCAGCGAGGTCCCGCTGCCGGCGGCGTTCCAGGTGCCGCTGCCCGTTCCGGCGGTTCTCGCCCCCGTCCGCTCCGACGCCACCGCGGACCACTACGAGATCACCCAGCAGATCGCCCGGCTGGAGATCCTGCCCGGCCTGCGCACCGAGGCCTGGACGTACGGCGGGACCTTCCCCGGCCCGACCCTGGTGGCCCGCTCCGGCCGGGAGACGGTGGTGCGGCACCGCAACGAGCTGGTGGTGCCCACGGTGGTCCACCTCCACGGCGGCCACACCCCGGCCGAGAGCGACGGCTACCCGGTGGACCTGCTGCTCCCGGTCGGCTCCTCCGCCGACCGCTCCACCTGGGCCGCCCATGCCGACCACGGGGGCCACGCGATGGCCGGCATGGCAGGTATGGCAGGCATGGCGGGCGCCGCGGACCGCTCCCGGACCGTCACCGGCGAGCGCACCTACGCCTACCCGTGCCGCCAGCGCGCCGCCACCCTCTGGTACCACGACCACCGGATGGGCTTCACCGGCCCCGGCGTCTGGCGCGGCCTGGCCGGCTTCCACCTGGTCCGCGACGAGGAGGAGGACGCCCTGCCGCTGCCGCGCGGCGAGCGCGAGCTCCCGCTGATGCTCGCCGACCGCTCCTTCGCCGCCGACGGCTCCTTCGCCTACCCCGCCGCCGACGCGACCCTCGCCGTCCCCGGCGTCACCGAGGACTACATGAACGGCGTCCTCGGCGACGTCGTCCTGGTCAACGGCGCGCCCTGGCCGCGCGCCGAGGTCGACCGGGCCCGCTACCGGCTGCGCGTGCTCAACGCCTCCAACACGCGCCTCTACCGGCTCGAACTCGACCCGCAGCCGTCCGGCGGCGGCGCCCTGGTGCAGATCGGCGGCGACGGCGGCCTGCTGGAGCAGCCGATCGCGCACGACGCGGTCGAGATCGCGCCCGCCGAGCGCTTCGACCTGGTGGTCGACTTCTCCCGCTACCCGGCCGGCACCCAGGTCCGGCTGATGAACCGGTTCGGCAGCGGGCGGACGGAGGAGGTGATGCTCTTCGACGTCTCCTCGCGGCCGGTGCGCGACGACTCGACGGTCCCCGAACGGCTCTGCACCCTGGAGCGGCTCGACCCGGCCGCGGCCGTCACCACCCGGACCTTCGGCTTCCGGCGCAGTCGCAACGCGGGCTGGACGATCAACAACCAGCCCTACGAGCCGGGCCGCGCGCTCGCCCGGCCGGCACTCGGCTCCACCGAGATCTGGCGGTTCTTCTCGGACGTCCACCACCCCGTCCATGTGCACCTGAACGCCTTCCAGGTGCTGTCCCGCAACGGCAAGGACCCGGGGCCGTACGACGCGGGCTGGAAGGACACCGTGGACCTGCGGCCGGCCGAGGCGGTGGAGGTGCTGGTGCGGTTCACCGACTTCGCGGGGACGTACATGCTGCACTGCCACAACCTGGAGCACGAGGACATGGCGATGATGGCGGACTTCGTGGTGGAGTGACCGGTTCCGCCCCGCCACCCGGTCGGCCCAGCCCGCTCGGCGGCGCGCGGGCGGGCGACCGGACGCCCGCCCCGCCCGTCCGCCCTGCCCGGACGCCCGCCCCGCCCGTCCGCCGCGCCCGTCCACCCCGCCCGGCTCCGGCACGGGCCGTCCGGTCCCGACATGCCGTGCCGCCGGGCGTGATCTAGCGTCGCGGGGAGGGCCGCGGGAGCATCCGGGTCCTGCCGGACGAGGACCCGCTGGACGGACCGTACCGAGGAGCCGCGCATGACCAGTCCGACCGAACGCCGGCGGCGCGGCCGGGCCGCCCGCGAGCGCGTACCGCGTTCCGCCCACGGCCCCTGGATCCCCGCCGCCGACCGGCCCGACCCGCTGGCCGTCCTGGCCCGGCAGGCCGAGGACCGGCTCACCGACCTCGGCCCGATCCGCTACGGGCGGATGGCCGAATCGGCGTTCGCCTTCCTGCGCGGCTCCGCCGCCGTCATGGCCGCCGACCTGGCGGCCGTCCCCGACACCGGTATCACCGTCCAACTCTGCGGTGACGCCCATCTGTTGAACTTCGGCGTGTACGCCTCGCCGGAGCGCGCGCTGCTCTTCGACGTCAACGACTTCGACGAGACCTACCCCGGCCCGTTCGAGTGGGACGTCAAGCGCCTCGCCGCCAGCGTCGCTGTCGCGGCCCGCGACAACGGCCACAGCGAGGAGCAGGTCCGCCGGGCCGCGCTCACCGCCGCGCAGGGCTACGCCGGCGCGGTGCGCCGCCTCGCCGGCGTGGGCGAACTCGACGTCTGGTACGCCCGGATCGACACCGAGGACATCCTGCCGCTGGTCGCCAAGGGCAGCCGCCGCAAGCGCGTCGAGGCCAATCTGGACAAGGCCCGCCGCCGCACCAGTCTCCAGGCCTTCGGCAAGCTCACCGAGAAGGGCGAGGACGGACGGCGCCGGATCGTCGACGACCCGCCGCTGATCGAGCGGCTGCCGGAGGACGAACTGCGCCAGGTCGGCAAGATCTACGGCGACTACCGGGCCACCCTCGCCGAGGACCGCCGCGTCCTGCTCGACCGGTTCCAACTGGTGGACGTGGCCCGCAAGGTGGTCGGCGTCGGCAGCGTCGGCACCCGCTGCTTCATCCTGCTGCTGTCGGGGCGGGACGAGAAGGACCCGCTGTTCCTGCAGATCAAGGAGGCCGGGCGGTCCGTGCTGGAGGAGTACCTGCCCGCCTCGCGTCCGTCCGCCGAGGCCCCGGTGGTCCACGGCGGACGCCGGGTCGTCACCGGCCAGCACCTCATGCAGGCGGCCAGCGACATCTTCCTCGGCTGGACCACCGGCCCGGCCGGCCGGCACTTCTACGGCCGCCAGCTGCGCGACATGAAGGGCTCGGCGGACATCGCCCGGATGACGCCCGCCGACCTGCGCCAGTACGCCGACCTCTGCGGCCGCACCCTCGCCCGCGCGCACGCCCGCTCCGGCGACCGGCTCGCCGTCGCCGGCTACCTGGGCCGCTCGGACGCCTTCGCCGAGGCCATCGCCGACTTCTCGGTCGGGTACGCCGACCGGACCGCCGCCGACCACGCCGAGCTGCTGACGGCGATCGACGACGGCACGGTGAGGGCGCAGCGGGGCGTCTGAGGGGGTGTCCGAGGGGGCCGAGGGGTTGGGCGTCCGACCGACGGGACGTCCGGCCTGATCGGCCCCGCCCCGGCCCGCACCGCCCCGTCCTGCCCCGTCCTGCCCCGTCCTGCCCCGTCCCGCCCCGAGAGTTCACCGCGCCATTCCCCCCGGGGAATGGCCGCGCGGCGCCGTCCCCGATACAAC